>NZ_JBHTSA010000172.1:0-13275 GCF_042795405.1 Streptomyces sp. NPDC056480
CCTCGACAGGGGGCCGGGCCGCTCACTTTCGTCCGCCGGTTCAGGCGAGTTCGTTCCGCCGGTTCAGGCGAGGCGGTGTCAGGCCGCCTCGGACAGCGACGCCGTCTCCGACCGGCTCTCCTCGCGCTTCGCACGGAGCGGCGGACGCGCCGTGCTGCTCGGCTCCGACACCACGCCGTTGCGCTGGCGCCACACCTGACGGGTGATCCAGATGTCGAGCACGCTCCAGGTGGCCACGACGGTGGAGACCACCGCGCTGACGGTCACCGGGAACGCCAGCCATGAACCCGTCACGGAGCTGAAGAACGCCACGACCCCAAGGACGAGCGTCACCGATGTGATCATCACGGCCCGTACGGCGGCGGTGCGCACCGGGTCCGGCATCCGCCGTCGCGCCCGGTCGTCCTCCACCCACAACTGCCGTGCCGACCGCGCCTCGTGTTCCATTGTCCCGTCACTCCCCACCGCTGACCGTCTTCAGGAACGGTTGCCCGGCTTGAGCGCCTATACACGGACAGAACCCGCCCCGTACTTATTGACGCACGAGTGAGGGAAAAGGTTTCGCCCGACCAGGGATGAACCTGAGCGGGATGGGACCGGAACGAACAATTCCAGCCATCTCCGCAGGCCGGAGAAATGGCGCATCGTCAGGTGTCCTACGCCACATTGACCAATCTCAACTCACCGAATAGCAGGACATCTCATGATCAACACTCACTCGACAGGCTGAAAATAGCCCGGACATGCCTTCGGGATGGCCGTGATGCAGTAGTAGGCTCACGCCGCCGTTTGTTGAATCTCAAGGTTGACGCCGCGTGTTGACGCCGGACGTCACGAACGTGAAGGACCTCCGGGGCCACGGAGGTCGAGCTGGGGGAGGCCATGCGCTTTCGCGGGAAGTCCATCCGCCGGAAGATCGTGGCGTTGCTGCTCGTCCCCCTCGTCTCCCTGACGTGCCTGTGGGGTTTCGCCACGGTCCTCACCGGACGCGAGGCCGATCAACTCCTCGACGTCGGCTACATCGTCGACAAGGTCGGCTACCCCTTGGAGGACACCGCCCGGGTCATCCAGCTCGAACGGCGCCAGTCCCTCATCTACCTCGCCGACCCCCGGGGCACCGACGCCCTCGGCTCCCTCAACGAGACCCGCCGGGCCACCGACCGCCAGATCGCCCGCATCCGCGCCAACGCCGCCGACCCCGGCGTCCGCGAGGAGATGCGGCCCGTCACCGCCCAGCGGCTCACCTCCCTCCTCGAAGCGCTCGAAGGCATCGCCTCGCTGCGCCGCTCCGTGGAGAAACGTGACATCGGCCGGATGCAGGCCCTCGACTTCTACAACCGGCTCGTCGACCCCTGCTACAGCTTCCTCGTCACCCTCCACGCCCTGGAGAACGTGGAGATGGACAAGCAGGGCCGCGCCCTCGTCGGCATCACCCGCGCGCGTGAGCTGCTCTCCCGCGAGGACGCGCTCGTCCTCTCCGCGCTCGTCGCGGACCGGGTCACCGCCCGGGAGATCCGCGAGATATCCGACCTCGTCGCCAACCGCGAGCAGTTCTACGAGGTCAACCTCGAACTCCTGCCCACCGCCGAGCGCGACCGCTTCGAGAAGTACTGGCGCAGCCCCGACAGCCAGCCGCTGCGCACCGCCGAGAACGCGATCATCGAACAGGGCCCCACCGACAGCCCGCGTGCCGTCACCCCCGCCTACTGGCAGGACAACGCCAGCCCCGTCCTCGACGACCTTGCCAGGGAGAACACCGCCGCCGGCGACCGCTACCAGGACCGCGTCCAGCCCGCCGCGTACAGCGTCCTCCTCAAGGCCGGCGTCGCCGGAGTCCTCGGCTTCCTCGCCCTGCTCGCCTCGATCGTCATCTCCGTCCGCATCGGCCGCGAGCTCGTCCGCGACCTGCGCCGCCTCCAGAAGGAGGCCCAGGAGGTCTCCGGTGTACGTCTGCCCAGCGTGATGCGGCGGCTCGCCGCCGGCGAACAGGTCGACGTCGGCACCGAGGTCCCGCACCTGGGATACGGACAGGACGAGGTCGGCCAGGTCGGCCAGGCCCTCAACACCCTTCAGCGGGCCGCCGTCGAAGCCGCCGTGAAACAGTCCGAACTGCGCCGCGGCGTCTCCGAGGTGTTCGTCAACCTCGCCCGCCGCAACCAGGTCCTGCTCCACCGCCAGCTCACCCTCCTCGACACCATGGAACGGCGCACCGAGGACACCGACGAGCTCGCCGACCTCTTCCGGCTCGACCACCTCACCACCCGCATGCGGCGTCACGCCGAGGGCCTCGTCATCCTCTCCGGCGCCGCGCCCTCCCGTCAGTGGCGCAAGCCCGTCCAGCTCATGGACGTGGTCCGCGCCGCCGTCGCCGAGGTCGAGGACTACGAGCGCATCGAGGTCCGCCGGCTCCCGCGCCTCGGCGTGGGCGGCCCCGCCGTCGCGGACCTCACCCACCTCATCGCCGAACTCCTGGAGAACGCCACGGTGTTCTCGCCCCCGCACACCGCCGTGCAGGTGCTCGGCGAGCGGGTCGCCAACGGCTTCACCCTGGAGATCCACGACCGGGGCCTCGGCATGAACCCCGACGCCCTCCTCGACGCCAACCTCCGGCTCGCCGAGACCCCCGAGTTCGAGCTCTCGGACACCGACCGGCTCGGCCTGTTCGTGGTCAGCCGGCTCGCCCAGCGCCAGAACGTCCGCGTCTCGCTCCAGACCTCCCCGTACGGCGGGACCACCGCGGTCGTCTTCATCCCGGCCGCGCTCCTCACCGACGCGCCCGAGACCCAGGGCGCCGGCTTCCGCCTGGACCGCAAGACCCTGGAGCGCACCGGCCCCGCCGAGGGCGGCACCGCCGACGACGGCGCGCTGCCCAGCCGCCGCCCGGCGCTCGCCAGGGTCCCGGACGTGACTGAGGCGCCCGGTCCGCTCGACGGCCCCGTCGAGCTCGAGGGACCGCTCGACGGGGAGGAGTTCGACGTGCTCCTCGACGGCGCGGCGGACCTCCTCGACACCGAGAGCGAACGCGGCGGCCTCTTCCGGCCCCGTTCCCGGCGCCGCACCGGACTCGCGCCCGCGGGCGAACAGCACCAGCAGGCCACGGACCGGACGAACGGCCACGGCGAGGAGGAGAAGCCCGCCGACGAGGGCGTCCTCGGCGGCCCCGTGCCGCTGCCGCGCCGCCGCACCCCGACCCTCGTCGTGGACCACGGCCGCCGTCTCGACGAGCCCGACCGCGGCCGCGGCACCGAAGGACCCGACCGCGCCCGCGGCACCGAAGGACCCGACCGCGGCCATGGCGTCGACGGGCCGGACCGGAGCCGGGGTGCCGACGCGCCCGACCGGGCCCACGCGCTCCCCGAGCTCGACCAGCCGCTCAGCGGCCGTGCGCACCCCGCCCCCGGCCGGGTGACCGAGGGCTTCGGCCGGGCGAAGGACGGCCCCGGCGTCGCGGACCACCACGCCTACGGCACCGGGCGCGACGAGCGGCCGGCGTCCCCGAGCGGCACCGGCCGGCCCGGCGACCAGCCCGTCCCTCCGCGCGGCACCGGCCGGCAGCACGGTCTGCCCATCGCCCCGCGCGGCACCGGCCCGACGCTCGTCCCCGTACCACCGGAGCGTCCCGGGCCGGCGGCGAGCCCCGAGCCGTTCGGCGGACTGCCCCGCCGCGTCCGTCAGGCCAGCCTCGCGCCCCAGCTGCGCGCGGCCGACGGCCCGGCCGAGCGCGGCACGGACGGACGCGCCGACGCCCGTACGAGCGGTGGCGCCGCGCCCACGGACGCCGACTCCTTCGAGCGCGACGCCGAGGAGGTACGCGCGCGCATGGCCGCCATGCAGCGCGGCTGGCAGCGCGGGCGACAGCACAACGCCGACCCTGACGACCCGACAGCACCTGGAACGACACCCGAGGGGGACGGTCGATGACCGCACCGAACGCCGCAGCATCCAGCACCACCGCCGGCCACGGAAACGGCGAGCTGAACTGGCTCCTCGACGAGCTCGTGCAGCGCGTCGCGTCCATCCGGAAGGCCCTGGTGCTCTCCAGCGACGGCCTCCCCACCGGCGCGTCCCAGGACCTGACCCGGGAGGACGGCGAGCACCTGGCCGCCGTGGCCTCCGGCTTCCACAGCCTCGCCAAGGGCGTCGGCCGTCACTTCGAGGCGGGCAAGGTCCGCCAGACCGTCGTCGAGCTGGAGGACGCCTTCCTCTTCGTCACGGCCGCCGGCGACGGCAGCTGTCTGGCCGTGCTCGCCGACGCGGACTCCGACGTCGGCCAGGTCGCCTACGAGATGACGCTGATGGTGAAGCGGGTCGGGGTCCACCTCGCGACGGCGCCCCGGACCGGTCTGCCCGCGGGAGGGTGAGTGGGGACGGCATGAGTGACGCAGCCGAGCGGAACCAGCTGAACCGGGCGAACCGGCACACGGAGTCGGACCAGGGCCCCACCCCGGCCCACCACCACTGGTTCGACGACGAGGCCGGGCCGGTGGTCCGTCCGTACGCGATGACCCGCGGCCGGACGAGCGCCGCCACCCGCCACCGGCTCGACCTGATCGCGGTGGTCGTGCCCGAACCCGCCGCCGACGACCCCGGCCGGGACCAGACGCTCTCCCCCGAGCACGTGGAGATCGTCGAACGCTGCTCCGAGCAGCCCCAGTCGATCGCCGAGCTCGCCGCAGGACTCGACCTCCCCGTCGGGGTGGTCCGGGTGCTCGTCGGCGACCTCGTCGAGGACGAACTCGTCCATGTGACCCGCCCCGTTCCGCCGGCCGAGCTGCCGGACGTGAGCATTCTCCGCGAGGTGATCAATGGCCTTCGGGCGCTCTAGCCGCAAGACGCCGTACGTCGAGCCGGTGACCCTGAAGATCCTCGTCGCGGGCGGGTTCGGGGTCGGCAAGACGACGCTGGTGGGCGCGGTCAGCGAGATCCGGCCCCTGCGGACCGAGGAGGTCCTCAGCGAGGCGGGGCGGCCCGTCGACGACCTGCACGGCGTCGAGGCCAAGACGACCACCACGGTCGCCATGGACTTCGGCCGCATCACCCTGCGCGAGGACCTCGTCCTGTACCTGTTCGGCACCCCCGGCCAGGACCGCTTCTGGTTCCTCTGGGACGAGCTGGCGCAGGGCGCGCTCGGCGCGGTCGTCCTGGCGGACACGCGCCGCCTGGAGGACAGCTTCGCGGCCATCGACTACTTCGAGCGGCGCGGCATCCCGTTCACGGTGGCCGTCAACTGCTTCGAGGGCGCCCGGAGGTTCCCCGCGGAGAGCGTGCGCGGGGCGCTGGACCTGGACCCGGAGGTCGAGCTCCTGATGTGCGATGCCCGGGACCGCGAGTCCGTGAAGAACGTCCTCGTCGCCGTCGTCGAGCACGCGCTCGTCCTCGCGGACCGGAGCCACGCGGCGGCGGCCCCCTGAGGCGACCCTCCGACGAACCCCCTGAGGTGCCCCCGCCGAAGGCCGGGGCCGTCCTCAGCGCACCGCCACCACCGCCGACCCGTGCCCGAACAGCCCCTGGTTCGCGGTGATGCCGACCCGCGCCCCCGGCACCTGCCGGTCGCCCGCCGTACCCCGCAGCTGCCAGGTCAGCTCGCAGACCTGGGCGATCGCCTGGGCGGGCACGGCCTCCCCGAACGAGGCGAGTCCGCCGCTGGTGTTGACGGGCAGGCGTCCGCCGAGCGAGGTCGCCCCCTCCCGCAGCAGCTTGGCGCCCTCGCCGGCCGCGCACAGCCCGATGTCCTCGTACCACTCCAGCTCCAGAGCGGTGGACAGGTCGTAGACCTCCGCGAGGGACAGGTCCTCGGGTCCGATCCCCGCCTCCTCGTAGGCGGCCCGCGCGATGGAGGCGCGGAAGGAGTGCCCGGCCGGTGCGACGGCCACCGCCGAGTCGGTCGCGATGTCCGGGAGGTCGAGCACCGCCTTGGGGTACGTGGGGGAGACCGTCGACACGGCCCGGACCCGCACCGGGTCGGGGTGCCCGTGGGCGCGCGCGAACTCCATGCTGGACAGCACGAGCGCGGCGCCCCCGTCCGAGGTGGCGCAGATGTCGAGGAGCCGCAGCGGATCGGCGACGACGGCCGAGGCGGCGACCTGCTCGGCGCTCACGCGCGCGCGGTAGCGGGCGAGCGGGTTGAGCGCGCCGGCCGCCGCGTTCTTCACCTTCACCTGGGCGAAGTCCTCGGGAGTGTCCCCGTACAGGGCCATCCTCCGGCGTGCGTAGAGCGCGAAGTACGCGGGGTTGGTGGCCCCGAGCACCCGGAACCGCAGCCAGTCCGGGTCGTCGGGACGCTCGCCGCTGGCGGGGGCGAGGAAGCCCTTGGGCGTCGCGTCCGCACCGACGACCAGGACCACGTCCGCGAGTCCGGCGAGGATCTGGGCGCGTGCGGTCCCGATCGCCTGGGCGCCCGAGGCGCAGGCCGCGTACACGCTGGTGACCCGCGCCCCCTGCCATCCGAGGGCCTGGGCGAACGTCGCCCCGGCCACGTACCCCGGGTATCCGCACCGCATGGTGTTCGCGCCGACGACGGCGCCGACGTCCGACCACTCCAGTCCGGCGTCGGCGAGCGCGGCGCGGGCGGCGGCCGTGCCGTAACTGATGAAACTCCGGCCCCACTTGCCCCAGGGGTGCATTCCCGCCCCGATGACGGCGATGTCGTTCACGACCGCTCCTCCCGTGCGACGGGCCGCCAGTTCCAGGTGGTCCAGATGTGCTCCTCGTCCTCGTTGAGGACCCCGGGCACCACCTCGACCTCGGTGCCGATCGAGAGATCGGCCGTCGTCACCCCCGGCGCGGCCTGCCCGAGGACGACCATGGCCTCGGCCGCCAGCTCGACGGCGACGAGGGTGTACGGCTCCCAGGGCGCGTCCGGATCGGAGACGTAGGGGGCCGGCGGACGGTAGCGGCCGTCGGTGTACGACCAGACCCGGCCGCGCGGGGAGAGCGGGAACTCGGCGAGCTCCCCTCCGCCGGGGCAGACCGGATTGCGGCAGCCGTCGTCCGCGCGCGGGAAGAAGACCGAGGCGCAGGCCGTGCAACGGGTGCCGAGCAGCCGGAACTCCGCCTCCGGCCCGGTGTCGTCGGTGAACCACCCGGCCACCACGGGTGTGCGTGTCCGTGCCATCGAGGCCTCCCGTGCCTGCCGTCGACCACCGTGATCTGACGAGTCGTCAGGAGTGTGGCACGGGAGCCCCACGGACGAAAGGTTCAGTGACCGGCCACCGACCTCCGCGCCACCGGGAAGTCGAAGAAGGTGCTCGGGAACGGCTCCGGCTTGAAGGTGAAGTGCCACCACTCCTCCGGCAGGTTCACGAAGCCCTGCTCGACGAGCGTGCTCCCGAGCAGCTGCCGATGGGCCCGCTGGGCGCCCTGGATCCGGGGATCGTCGGTGTGCGAGCGCGTGTCGAAGCAGTCGTACCCGGTCCCCATGTCCACGGAGTTGTCCGGGAACCGCTCCGCGCGCGGCGCGTAGCACTCCGTCAACCTCTCGCCCGGCACGTACGCGCGCGTGGGCACGGCCGGCAGCCGGACGATGGTCAGATCCACCGTCGAGCCCCGGCTGTGCCCGGACTTCTCCGCGATGTAACCGTCCGCGAACAGCCTCGACTTGTCGACGAGCGGATAGAACTCCCCCTTCATCCGCTCGTCCGCCAGGTCCTTCGCCCAGCGCACGAAGTGGTCGACGGCGCGCTGCGGCCGGTAGCAGTCGTACACCTTGAGCGTGTAGCCGCGGGCGAGGAGACGCACCTGCGCGCGGTGCAGGGCCTCGGCGGCCGGCCGGGTCAGGATGCACAGCGGCTGCCGGTAGCCGTCCACCGGCTCGCCCACGAAGTTGTGCGCGGTCGTGTAGCGCATCTCCTGAATGATCGTCCGGTCCACCGAGGCGAGTGCCACGAACTCCCGCGGCGCCTTGGGCTCCGGCGAGGCGGACGCCGGGGGAGCGGGGGAGGCGACGGCGCCCGTGACGGCGAGCAGTCCGGCCGCGGCCGTGACGGCGAGGGTACGGAAGGCGGAGGCAAGTCCTGTCATGGGCACCGTCTATCAGTTCCGGCAGCGCCGGGAAAGGGTGATCGCATACGGTCGGCCCGTGAAGGACTCCCACTGCACGTTCTGCGGCGCCGCCCACCCGGCCGACGCGGGCTGGCCCCGCACCTGCCCGGCCTGCGGCCAGACCTCCTACCGCAACCCGCTGCCCGTCGCCGTCGCCCTGCTCCCCGTCAAGGACGGAGCGGACACGGGCCTCGTCGTCATCACCCGCACCATCGAACCCGCGCGCGGCGAGGTCGCCCTGCCCGGCGGCTTCATCGACCACGGCGAGGACTGGCGCGCCGCCGTGGCCCGCGAACTGCGGGAGGAGACCGGCATCGCTGCCTCCGCCGATGAGGTGCGCCTCGCCGACGCGCTGAGCTCCCCGGCCGGCCACCTCCTCCTCTTCGGCCTCCTCCCGCCCCGCCCGGCGGCCGCGCTCCCGCCCTCGGTCCCGACGGACGAGACGAGCGGCCACCACGTGCTCCACGCACCCGGGGAACTCGCCTTCCCGCTCCACACCGAGGCGGTACGGAAGTGGTTCGCGGGGGAGTACGACTGAGCCGGAGCACGAGTCCGGGCCGCCGGGGCGGGGCCCCGCGCTCCGGAGCCCCCGACCCCTCTGCGGATCACACCCCCCGCACCCGCACCGGCAGTCCCGCCTCCTCCACCCCGTCGTCCGTCACCCGCTCCACGACCACCCTGCCGTCCACGAGCCGCGACTGGTACCGCTCGATCTCGGCCGTCTCCCAGCCGTCCCCCGTGTCCCGTACGACGAGCCCGCCGCCCGTCCGCCCGGCGGCGGGCGCCCACACTTCCAGGGCCAGGCCGCCGTCGTCGCCCCGCACCGCGAGCACCGCCCCCGCCCGCGCCAGGACCGGCACCCGGGAGAGCGGCGCGTCGAGCAGCACCTGTCCGGGGCCCTCGTACGCCTGCCCCGTCGCCGTGTCGTACCAGCGTCCGCGCGGCAGCCGCACCGCCCGCCGGTCGGCGCCCCCGGTCAGGACCGGCGCCACGAGCAGCGCGTCGCCGAGCAGGAACGCGTCCTCGCAGTCGCGGAGCACCCGGTCCTCGGGCGTCCCCCACCACAGCGGGCGTACGTACGGCGCGCCCGTCATCCGGGCGAGCCGGGCCAGGGTCGTGAAGTACGGCCGCAGCCGCTCCCGTTCGGCCAGTGCCGCGCGCGCGTGCTCCAGGACCTCCGGACCGAACTCCCACGGTTCCCGCCGCCCCGCACCGATCGCCGCATGGGTGCGGAACAGCGGCAGCCACGCCCCCAGCTGGTACCAGCGCAGGAACAGCTCCGGCGTCGGACTGCCGTCGAAACCGCCCACGTCCGGCCCCGAGTACGGCACCCCGCACAGCCCGAGCCCCAGGACCAGCGCGAGCGAGGCCCGCAGCCCCGGCCACCCGGTCGACACATCGCCCGACCAGGTGCCCCCGTACCGCTGCATCCCGGCCCAGCCGGAACGCGAGAAGAGGAAGGGCCGCTCGTCGGGGCGCAGCCGGCGCAGCCCCTCGTACCCGGCCCGTGCCATCGTGAGGCCGTACACGTTGTGCGCCTCGCGGTGGTCGCCGCCCCGCCCGTCCAGGTGGTGCCGCGCCGAACGCGGCAGCGTCGTGTCGCCGAAGGGCGCGAAGGACACCGGCTCGTTCATGTCGTGCCACACCCCGGCGA
This sequence comes from Streptomyces sp. NPDC056480, assembly GCF_042795405.1. NCBI lineage: Bacteria > Bacillati > Actinomycetota > Actinomycetes > Kitasatosporales > Streptomycetaceae > Streptomyces > Streptomyces sp. NPDC056480. The sequence continues at coordinate 9,695 of NZ_JBHTSA010000172.1, forward strand.
AGCCCTGCGCGAGCCGCTCCTCGTACAGCTCGCCCCACCACTCCCGTACCGCCGGATCGGTGAAGTCCGGGTAGGCGCAGTCGCCCGGCCACACCACCCCGTGGACCTCGTCGCCCCGCGCGTCCCGCACGAAGGCACCGGCCGCCCGCCCGCTGTCGTAGACCGCGTTCCCCGGCTCGGCCTTCACCGCCGGGTCCACGATCGACACGAGCCGCACGCCCTGCTCCCGCAGTTCCTTCGCGAGCCCCGGCAGATCGGGGAATCGCTCGCGGTCGACGGTGAACACGCGGTGCCCGTCGTAGTGGTCGATGTCCAGGTGGACGGCGGACAGCGGCAGCCCCCGCTCCCGGTACCCGGCCACGATCCGCCGCACCTCGCGCTCGCTGCCGAACCCCCAGCGCGCGTGCTGCGGTCCGAGCGCCCAGTCCGGTGGTAGCGCCGGAGCGCCGGTGAGGGCCGCCCAGCCGTGGAGCACGCGCGCGGGGGTGCCGACCACCACCCAGCAGCGCAGCGGACCGCCGCCCATCCGGACCTCGCTGGTCCCCGGCCGGTCGTGCCCGGACCCCGCGCCCTCCTCGCCCTCGGCGAGGGTGACCCGGCCGTCCCAGGAGTTGTCGTGGAAGGCCAGATGCGTCCCCGCGTCCGAGACGACGAACTGCACGGGCATGGTGAGGTAGAGCGGATCGTCCCCGGGGCCGAAGCTCCCCTTGGGGTCGGTGTTCCAGAGGCGGTACGAGCCGTCCCGCAGCCGCGGCCCCGCCGACCGGCCGCCGAGCCCGAAGAACCGCGCGTCCGCCGGCACCTCGCTGCGCTGCACCCAGCGCGCCGGCCCGCCGGAGGAAGCCGCGCCGGCCGCCGACCGGCCGCCGGGAGCCTGCTTCGCACCCGAGGGAACGGCCTGCGTCACCGGCTCCCACCAGCGCGGCGGCAGGTCCCGGCGCAGCATCACGCCGCCCGGCGTCCGGATCTCCACCGCTCCGTGGCGGGACACCGCCACCGTCACCCGCTCCGACACGATCCGCCAGCCGCCGTCCGTGTCCGGCTCCAGGGAGGCCCGCAGATCCGGCTCCGGCGCCTCACCGGCCAGGGCGTACGAGGGCAGCGGCTCGGCCCCGTCCCACCCCCAGAAGACGGTGCCGCCCGACGAGACACAGATCCGCAACGAGGACCGCGCGAACCGGATGGTCCCCCCACCGGGCGCGGCCTCCGCACCCGCCGCGAGCCCCGGCACCCGGGCCCGCTCCGCACCCCTCGGCGGCAACCCCCACGCGTCCGTACGACGCTGCCGCCACGCCGCCCGCACCGTCCGCAATCCCCGCACCGAGCCGAACACCTTCATCGAACGCACCAGTTCACGACCGTCCATGCAGCTCAGCCTGCCACCCGCCCGGGGCGGAACAGGCTCCGTTCAACTGGCGTTCACCCGTGGTGGGAGCACATATTCAACTGCCCGACCATGGGCGGGCAGACCTGGTGCGAAAGACGATCACATGGCATCGTCCTGTCAGCCGCGTCGCGCGCACACCCCAGCACGTGCGCGGGACACACGCCGACCCCGCGTACAGCCAGGGAGCCGCCCCAATGACATCAGCGCAGACCGAGCCGCTCTGGCAGCCGGACGAGGAACGCATCGCCACGGCCGCCGTGACCCGCTTCCAGACCTGGGCCGCCGAACACCACGGCGCCCCGGCCGAGGGCGGATACCCGGCGCTCCACCGCTGGTCCGTCGACGAGCTCGAAGCCTTCTGGCAGGCGGTCGTCGAATGGTTCGACATCCGCTTCTCCACCCCGTACGAGCGCGTCCTCGGCGACCGCTCGATGCCCGGCGCCGACTGGTTCCCCGGGGCCACCCTCAACTACGCCGAGCACGCCCTGCGCGCCGCCGACGAGCGCCCCCATGACACGGCCCTGCTCCATGTGGACGAAACACATGAGCCCACGCCGATCACCTGGGCCGAGCTCCGCCGCCAGGTCGGCTCCCTCGCCGCCGAACTCCGGGCCCTCGGCGTCCGGCCCGGTGACCGGGTCAGCGGCTACCTGCCCAACGTCCCGCAGTCCGTCGTGGCCCTCCTCGCGACCGCCGCGGTGGGCGGCGTGTGGACCTCCTGCGCCCCCGACTTCGGTGCCCGCAGCGTCCTCGACCGCTTCCAGCAGGTCGAGCCCGTCGTCCTCTTCACCGTCGACGGCTACCGCTACGGCGGCAAGGAGCACGACCGCCGCGATACCGTCGCCGAGCTCCGCGCCGAGCTCCCGACCCTCCGCGCCGTCGTCCACATCCCGCTGCTCGGCACCCCGGCCCCCGAGGGCACCCTCGCCTGGACCGACCTCGTCGCCGGCGACGCCGAGCCGGTCTACGAGCAGGTCCCGTTCTCGCACCCGCTGTGGGTCCTGTACTCCTCCGGCACCACCGGTCTGCCGAAGGCGATCGTCCAGTCCCAGGGCGGCATCCTCGTCGAGCACGTCAAGCAGCTGGGCCTGCACTGCGACCTGGGCCCCGAGGACGTGTTCTTCTGGTACACCTCCACCGGCTGGATGATGTGGAACTTCCTCGTCTCCGGCCTGCTCACCGGCACGACCGTCGTCCTGTACGACGGCAGCCCGGGCTACCCCGACACCGCCGCCCAGTGGCGCGTCGCCGAGCGCACGGGCGCCACCCTGTACGGCACCTCCGCCGCCTACGTGATGGCCTGCGCGAAGGCGGACGTGCACCCGGGCCGCGACTTCGACCTGTCGGCGGTGAAGTGCGTCGCCACCACCGGCTCCCCGCTGCCGCCCGACGGCTTCCGCTGGCTCCACGACGAGGTCCGCGAGAACCTGTGGATCGCCTCCGTCAGCGGCGGCACCGACGTGTGCTCCTGCTTCGCGGGTGCCGTCCCCACGCTCCCGGTCCACATCGGCGAACTGCAGGCGGCCGGCCTCGGCACCGACCTCCAGGCCTGGGACCCCTCCGGCAAGCCCGTGATCGGCGAGGTCGGCGAGCTCGTCGTCACCAACCCGATGCCGTCCATGCCGATCCACTTCTGGAACGACCCGGACGGCAGCCGCTACCACGACAGCTACTTCGAGATGTTCCCGGGCGTCTGGCGCCACGGAGACTGGATCACGATCACCGACCACGGCTCGGTCGTCATCCACGGCCGCTCCGACTCCACCCTGAACCGCCAGGGCGTCCGCATGGGAAGCGCCGACATCTACGAGGCCGTCGAACGCCTCCCGGAGATCCGGGAATCCCTCGTGATCGGCCTGGAGGAGCCGGACGGCGGCTACTGGATGCCGCTCTTCGTCCACCTCGTCGAGGGCGCCACCCTCGACGACGACCTGATCGACCGCATCAAGCGGACCATCCGCACCGAACTCTCCCCCCGCCACGTCCCCGACGAGATCATCGAGGTCCCGGGGGTCCCGCACACCCTCACGGGCAAGCGCATCGAGGTCCCGGTCAAGCGCCTCCTCCAGGGCACCCCCCTGGCCAAGGCCGTCAACGCCGGCTCGGTCGACGACCTCGGCCTCCTGCACTTCTACGAGACCCTGGCGGCCGACCGCCGCCGCTGAGCGCACGACGGGGCCCGCCGATCCGACCG
>NZ_JBHTSA010000173.1:0-13041 GCF_042795405.1 Streptomyces sp. NPDC056480
GTCCCTGTGGACGCGGCGGGCGGTTGTCGTACGTTACGTGTCATGGCGATCAGTGAGCTGCCCAACTCCCGCACCGAGGAGGACGGTTCGGCCGTCCTCCGGGTCCTCAGCTACAACGTCCGCTCGATGCGCGACGACGAGGACGCCCTCGCCCGGGTCATCCGGGCCTGCGACCCGGACGTCGTCTTCGTCCAGGAGGCCCCGCGCTTCTTCCGCTGGCGCAAACACGCCGCCCGGCTCGCCGCCAAGAGCGAGCTCGTCATGCTGAGCGGCGGTGCCACGGCGGCCGGACCGATGCTGCTCTGCTCCCTGCGGGCCACCGTGGAACGCGCCGAGGACGTCCTGCTGCCGCTCACCCCGGGCCTGCACCGGCGCGGTCTCGCGACCGCCGTCGTCCGCTTCGCCGGGGCCCGGGTCGGCCTCATCAGCTGCCATCTGAGCCTGCGGAAGGACGAGCGGTACGCCCAGGCCGGGATGGTCCTCGACCGGGTCGCCGCCCTGGGGACCCCGTACACCCTGGTCGCCGGGGACCTCAACGAGAGGCCCGACGGGCCCGCCTTCCGGCGGCTGGCGAAGGAACTCAGGGACGGCTGGGAGGTCAGCCCCTGGGGAGACGCCTACACCTCGACCCCCGCCGATCCGCACCAGCGGATCGACGCGATCCTCGCCACCCCGGGCGTCGAGTTCCTCGGCTGCGGGGTGCCGACGGACCTCGACCCGGCGGATCTGCGGGCCGCCACCGATCACCTTCCGGTGCTGGCGGCGGTGCGGGTGCCCGCAGCGTCCTGACGGCCGCACCGCCGTCGTCCCGGGGAAACGGCCACGGGCCACTGGCGACGGGCCACCGGCTACCGGCCACTGGCGACGGGCCACCGGCTACCGACTACCGGCCACGGGCCGCCGGCGACGAGCCACCGGCGACCGGCCGGAGTCCGGCGCAGCCACCCGAAGCGCACCCGAAGCGCACCCGAAGCCCGCTCGGCGCCCCTGGCGCCGAGCGGTGCGAGGACGGCGTCGGAGGGATCAGACGACCGCGCCGCGGCCCGGGTCGTCGAAGCCGTCGTCATCGTCGTCGTGCTTCATGCGGCCCACCAGGGTCGCGAAGCCGCCGAGGAAGCCGCCGATGCACAGCGTGGTCAGCCACCAGGTCATGTCCCAGCTGAACAGCACGGCGACCAGCATCAGCACCGGACCGCCGACCACGGCCAGCCAGGCGAACCTGGTCGTCACGTCCGCCTCGGGCAGCGGGGGCGGCTCCGGCGGCACGAAGTGGCCCTCGTCGGAGCCGCCGGGCGCGTCCTCCGGGTCGGTGGGGGAGTAGTCGCGGGGGCCGACGGGGCGGACGCCGGGCGCGAAGACGACGGAGCTGCCGAGTGCGGGCCGCTCGGGATCCGCGTCGGGCTCCTCCTCCGCCCCGGGCTCCTCGCCCGCGTCGGCTTCGGGCGGCGTCCCGCCGGTCGTCGGCCTCGGCTTCCAGGGCGTGCCCTTGCCGGCGGCCGGCGCCGGCTTCACCGGCCGGACCTCCACGGCGCCCTCGTCCGCGTCGCCGTCGGCCTCCGGCTCCGGCAGCGACAGGTTCTCGACGGTCCGGTACGGCTTCGCACCCGGCGGGTCCACCGGCTCCTCGCCGTATCCCGCGACGATCGCGGCCCAGGCCGCCTCCTCGTCGATGGGCTGCGGATCCCGCCCGCCGCCGTCCTGCTCCTCAGCCACCGCTCCTGCTCCCCTGTTCGTCGACCAGACCCGGCGCGAGACGCTCGACGAAGGCCAGGCTCTCGTCGAAGATCCGCTCCGCGTCATGGTCCAACGTCGCCACGTGGTAGCTCTGTTCCAGCAGGATCTCCCGGACGTCCGTCGAGGAGATCCTGGAGAGGATCCGGGCCGAGTCGGCGGGCGGCACGACGTGGTCCTGGGGGCTGTGGAGCAGCACCACCGGCTGCGTGACCTGCGGAAGCTCCGCGTCCACGGTCTGGAAGAACCGGCGCAGGGAGTGCGCCGCGTGCAGCGGCACCCGGTCGTAGCCGACCTCGGTGACGCCCTCCTTGGCGATGTCGCTGGCGATCCCCTTGGTCGAGGGGACCAGATGACGGGCGACCGGCAGCGCGTACGCGGCCAGGCCGTGCACCTTGTTGCCCGGGTTGACCAGGACGATGCCCTTGACGGCGTCCCCGTGCCGCGCGGCGAGCCGCAGGGTCAGCGCCCCGCCCATGGAGAGCCCGAAGACGAAGACGGTCGCGCACCGCTCCAGGAGCTCGCTCAGCGCCCGGTCGACCTCGGCGTACCAGTCGTGCCACGTGGTGAGCTGCATGTCCTGCCAGCGGGTGCCGTGGCCGGGCAGCAGCGGCAGTGACACCGTCAGTCCGCGCGCGGCCAGATACTCGGCCCACGGACGCAACGACTGCGGGGAACCGGTGAATCCGTGACAGAGAAGGACGCCGACCTCTCCGCCTTCATGGCGGTACGGCTCGGCTCCGGGAAGGACCGGCACCGGGGTCTCCTGTTCGCTCGACTTCGCGTTCGCCTTCGGGTGCGCCCTGGGTGCGCCGAAGCGACGGAAAAATGGGGAAGGACCTTCACGGTACGCGACCGGACCGACACCGACCAGGGCCGTAGCGGGGGCCGTACGCCGGTACGGGATAAAGTCGTCGCCACGGCACACGGAAGGCATGGCGAGTTGATCTACGGCGCAATGAAGTTCTCCCTCGGAGGGTCCCTGAAGCTTGCCTTCCGGCCCTGGGTGGAGGGTCTGGAGAACATTCCCGCCGAGGGGCCCGCGATCCTGGCGAGCAACCACCTGTCGTTCTCCGACTCCTTCTTCCTGCCCGCCGTGCTCGACCGCAAGGTCACCTTCATCGCCAAGGCGGAGTACTTCACCTCGCCGGGTGTGAAGGGCAAACTCACGGCCGCCTTCTTCAAGGGTGTCGGCCAGCTTCCCGTGGACCGTTCGGGTGCCCGCGGCGCGGGCGAGGCGGCGATCAAGGCCGGTATCGAGGTCATCGAGAACGGCGGGCTCTTCGGGATCTACCCCGAGGGCACCCGCTCGCCCGACGGCCGCCTCTACCGCGGCAAGCCCGGCGGCCTCGCGCGGGTGGCCCTGGCCACCGGCGCGCCGGTGATCCCGGTCGCCATGATCGACACCGAGAAGATCCAGCCGCCCGGCAAGGTCGTCCCCAAGCTGATGCGCCCGGGGATCCGGATCGGCAAGCCGCTGGACTTCACCCGCTACCAGGGCATGGAGGGGGACCGCTTCATCCTCCGCTCGGTGACCGACGAGGTCATGTACGAGATCATGAAGCTGTCCGGCCAGGAGTACGTCGACATCTACGCGACCGCCGCCAAGCGGCAGATCGCGGACGCGGAGAAGGCGGCCAAGGAGGCCGTGAAGGCCGAGATCGCCGCTCGGGAAGAGTCCGGCGCGTAGGCGTCCGCAAGTCAGCCGTCCCGTACGGGACGGACGGGGGTGGGGGAGATGGCCAAGCGCGAGCGTGTCGTGCGCATGTCGGTCGAGCAGCCGTTGTGGCGGGCACTGACCGGCTACCGCGTTCTGACCATGGTCTACGCGGTCCTGCTGTTCGCGTTCGGCCGTGACCGGTACGAGCGGCCCTGGATCGCCGTCGTCTTCCTGGCGGTGATGTGCGTCTGGACCCTCGCGACCCTCCCCAAGGTGGCGAACGCGGCCAGCTGCACCAAGCGCTTCCTCGGCGCCGACCTCACCGTCGCCCTCGTCGGCATCCTCCTCACCCCGCTCGCCGACGCCCACGCCCAGACCGTCGAGGGCCCCACCCTGCCGTCGATATGGACCGCCGGATCCGTCCTCGCGTACGCGATCAAGGGCGGCTGGCGCTGGGCCGGCGTCGCCTCCTCCCTCGTCGCCGTCGCCAACATCGTCGAACGCGGCCACCCCAGCCGGGACACCCTCCACAACGTCCTCCTCGTCTGGGTGGCCTCCATCGCCATCGGCTACGTCGTCGAGGTCGCCCGCGCCTCCGAGCGCACCCTCGCCCGCGCCCTGGAGATCGAGGCCGCGACCCGTGAGCGGGAGCGCCTCGCCCGCGACATCCACGACAGCGTCCTCCAGGTCCTCGCGATGGTGCAGCGGCGCGGCACCGCCCTCGGCGGCGAGGCCGCCGACCTCGGCCGGATGGCGGGGGAGCAGGAGGTGGCCCTCCGGACCCTCGTGGCCGGCGGCCTCATCCGCCCCAGCCTGGTCTCCGAGGACGAGTCCGAGGGCGCCGTCGTCCGGGTCGTCGAGGTGGAGGAGGAGCACGACGACGACTCCCCCGTGGATCTGAGGCTGCTGCTCGCCCCGCGCGCCGGGGCGAAGGTCACCCTCTCCGAGCCGGGCGCGCCCGTGCTCCTCGCGCCGCCCGCCGCCCGTGAGCTGGCCGCCGCCGTCGGCGCCGCCCTGGACAATGTGCGGGTGCACGCCGGGGAGGACGCGAACGCGTGGATCCTGGTCGAGGACTGGCCGGACGAGGTGATCGTCACCGTCCGGGACGACGGCCCCGGCATCCCGGAGGGCCGGCTCTCGGAGGCGTGGGGCGAGGGCCGGATGGGCGTCGCCCTCTCCATCCGGGGGAGACTGCGGGACCTGGGCGGCTCGGCCGAGCTGATCTCGGTCCCCGGGCAGGGCACGGAAGTCGAGTTGAAGGTTCCACGGGGGAAGGCAGGACAGGGAAGATGAGCGAGCAGCAGCAGATCAGAGTGATGGTCGTCGACGACCACCCGATGTGGCGGGACGCGGTCGCCCGCGACCTGGCCGAGGCGGGCCTGGACGTGGTCGCCACGGCGGGCGACGGCGAGCAGGCGGTGAACCGGGCCCTCGCGGTCCTGCCCGACGTCCTCGTCCTGGACCTGAACCTGCCGGTGAAGCCGGGTGTCCAGGTCTGCAAGGAGCTCGTCGGCGGCCGGCCGGAACTGCGGGTCCTGGTCCTCTCGGCGAGCGGCGAGCACGCGGACGTCCTGGAGGCGGTCAAGTCCGGCGCCACCGGCTACCTCCTCAAGTCGGCGAGCACGGAGGAGCTGATCGACGCCGTACGGCGGACGGCCGCCGGCGACCCCGTCTTCACCCCCGGTCTCGCCGGACTGGTCCTCGGCGAGTACCGCAGGCTCGCGACCGAGCCCGCCCCGGCGGCCGGCGCCGACGAGCCGAAGGCCCCGCAGCTGACCGAACGCGAGACGGAGGTCCTGCGGCTCGTCGCCAAGGGCCTCAGCTACAAGCAGATCGCCGAGCGCCTGGTGATCTCGCACCGCACGGTGCAGAACCACGTCCAGAACACCCTCGGCAAGCTCCAGCTGCACAACCGGGTGGAGCTCGTCCGGTACGCCATCGAGCGCGGCCTCGACGACGCCTGACGCGCCCGCCACGGTGCGCCGTGCGCCGGGCACGGCGCCATGAGGGGCCGTATATTCGCACGTATCGCGCATATACGGCCCATTCGTCACCTCTGAGGGGAATCTCGTGGAAATCCTGGCATTCGGCGTGCAGGCGGACGAGAAGCCCCTCATCGAGAAGGCCTTCGCGGGGCACCACGACGTCCGCTGTCTGAGCGTCTTCCTCAGCCAGGACACCGCGCCCATCGCCGCCGGCTACGAGATCGTCTCCACCAGCGTCAACGCCAGCCTGGACCACCGCGTCCTGCAGACCCTCGCCGCCGGCGGGACGCAGATGATCGCCCAGCGCTCCACGGGCTTCAACAACATCGACCTGGAGGTCGCCGAGCGGCTCGGCCTCACCGTCGCCCGGGTCTCGTACTACTCGCCGTACTCCGTCGCCGAGTTCGCCTGGACCCTCGCCACGGCCGTCAACCGCCGGATCGTCCGCGCCTCCAACCGGACCCGCGACTTCGACTTCAGGCTCGACGGACTGATGGGCCGTGACCTCCGGGGCCGTACCGTCGGCGTCCTCGGCACCGGCAAGATCGGCGAGGCCTTCACCCGGATCGCGCACGGCTTCGGCATGAACCTCCTCGGCTGGGACGTCGCCGAGAACCCCGCCTGCGTCGACCTCGGCATGAAGTACGTCGAGAAGGAGCGGCTCTTCGCCGAGGCCGACCTCATCAGCCTCCACGTGCCGCTGCTCCCGTCCACCCAGCACCTCATCGACGCCGCCGCCCTCCGGTCGATGAAGGACGACGCCATCCTGGTGAACTCCAGCCGCGGCGGACTCATCGACACCGAGGCGCTCGTCGCCGAACTCCGGGCCGGCCGCTTCGCGGGCGTGGGCCTCGACGTGTACGAGGCGGAGGCCGGGCTCTTCTTCCTCGACAAGTCCCTTGAGGTCGTCGAGGACGACACCCTGGCCCGTCTGGTGACCTTCCCGAACGTGGTGGTCACCTCGCACCAGGCGTACTACACCGAGGACGCCGTCGGTCAGATCATCGACACCACGGTCCGGAACGTCCTCGACTACACCGCCGGCCGGCGCAGCGAGAACGTCCTGGTCCCGAGGGTCTCCTGACCGGTACGCCGGGACCCGTACACCCCGACCGGTAGGCCTGGGCCAGTCCGCCCGGACCAGCACGCCCGGACCAGCACGCCCAGACCAGCACGCCCAGACCAGCACGCCCAGACCAGCACGCCTAGACCAGCACGCCGGCGAGGAGCGAGGCCGTCAGGGCCGCGCCGTCCGTCGTGAGCACCGACTCGGGGTGGAACTGGACCCCGGCGAAGCCCGGCCCGCGCAGCGCGTGCACCTCGCCGGTCTCCGCGTCCCGGCTCACCTCGATCCGGTGCAGGGCCAGCTCGGTCGCCGTCCGGTCGTCGCAGTGGGCGGTGAAGCTGTTGTAGAAGCCCACCCTCCGCGGCTGCCCGAAGAGGTCGATCCGCAGCTGGGCCCCCTGGAACGGGACCCGCTTGCGGACGATCTCCAGGCCCAGCTCGGCGGCGATCAGCTCGTGCCCGAGGCAGACGCCGAGGAGGCCGTGCCGGTGCTCCCGGACCAGCTCGGCCGTCAGCGCGCGCAGGAAGCGCATCTTGGGATCGGCGGCGTCCGAGGGGTTCCCGGGACCGGGGCCCAGGACCACCGGGCCCTCGTGGGCGAGCGCGAGCTCGCGCAGCCCCGGCTCGTCGTAGCGGAGCACGGACACGTCGAGGCCCGAGGAGCGCAGGACGTGCGCGAGCATCGCCGTGAAGGTGTCCTCGGCGTCGATCACCAGGGCGTGACCGGACAGTTCGGCCGAGCGGACCTGCATCTTCAGCCAGAACGGCGCGAGATCGGCCCGGCGCGCGTCCAGGGCGGCCCGTACCCGGGGATCGTCGGCGAGCGGCGCGGCGGCCGGTGCCGAACCGCCGGCCGGCCTGCCCTCCCGTACCCCGAGCGCGGTGAGCACCCCGGCCGCCTTGGCGTGCGTCTCGGCGACCTCGCCCGCCGGGTCCGAGTGCCGTACGAGCGTGGCGCCGACCGGCACCTCGAGCCGCCCGTCCGCCGCGATGTCGGCCGTACGGATCAGGATGGGGGAGTCCAGGGTCTGGGCGCCGCTCCCGTCCGTACCGAGGAGGGCGAGGGCCCCCGCGTAGTAGCCGCGGCCGCCCGCCTCGTGACGCTCGATCACCCGGCAGGCGTTCTGCACCGGCGAACCGGTCACGGTCGCCGCGAACATCGTCTCCCGCAGCACCTCCCGCACGTCCAGGCTGGAACGGCCCCGCAACTCGTACTCGGTGTGCGCGAGATGGGCCATCTCCTTCAGCCGCGGTCCGATCACCACCCCGCCCATGTCGCCGACCGTGCACATCATCTTGAGCTCCTCGTCGACCACCATCGACAGCTCCTCGGTCTCCTTGCGGTCGGCGAGGAAGGCGAGCAGGCCCTCGGCGGTCGGCGCGGACCCGGCCGGGTAGCGGTACGTGCCGCTGATCGGGTTCATGACGACCGTGCCCCCCGACATCCGCACGTGCACCTCGGGGCTCGCCCCGACCAGGGTCCGGTCGCCGGTGTGCACGACGAAGGTCCAGTACGCGCCCCGCTCACCGGCGAGCAGCCGCCGGAACAGGGCCAGCGCGTCGGCCCGCCCGAAGCCCGGGATCTCCCCGGTGTACGTCCGCCGGATGACGAAGTTCGCGCCCTCGCCGGAGCCGATCTCCTCGTCGATCACCCGCCGCACGATCCCGGCGTACTCCTCGTCGGAGACGTCGAAGCCGCCGTTCTCGACACGTACGTCGTGCGCCGGGAGCTGCCGGAGGGCATCGGCGAGCGGCACTTCGCAGGACTCCTCGGCGACGAGCACGGAGAGCGGGGTGCCGTCGTCGCGGACGTCGAAGCCGCGCTCCCGGATCTGCCGGAAGGGCACCAGGGCGAGCGTCGGACGCGGGCCCACCGGCAGTTCCGCGAGGCGCTCGGCCTCGTGGACCCGGCCGATCAGCACCTCGACGGTGTCGTGGTCGCGGCCGGGGGTACGGCGGCGCAGCAGGGCGAAGGGCGGGCAGGAGGGGTCGAGGAGCCTGGAGAGGTCCATGAGGTGTGTCGTTCCTTCCGGGTGGAGTACGGAGAGGAACGGCCCCGGATACGAGAAAGGCCGCCCCTCGGGCGGCCTTCGCGTGTCTGTCGGTGTACGCGCAATCAGTGGGCCGCCGGATGAGCGGTCCACCACCAGTTCTGGATCTGAGGCGCGAACATGCGAGCACTGTAACCCAGCCCGGCACGGAAACGGGGCCCGGTCCGCACCGTGGACGGCGCGAGCCGGGCCCCGGGGGCCCTGGACTATCCGATCGGGATCAGAAGATCAGGTTGTAGATCTGCCAGCCGCTGCCGACGTTGACGCGGGCGGCGAAGGGGGCGGTGAGGCTGCCCGTGCCCTTGTACGACCACAGGGCGCCGGAGGCGTCGCGGCCGATGAGGTCTCCCTTGCCGTCGAGGCTCAGGTCGCTCGGACCCACGATGGTGTTGTACGTCTGCCAGCCGCCGCCGACCCTGGCACGGGCGGCGAACGGCGCGGTGGAGCTGCCCGTGCCCTTGTACGACCAGAGGACGCCCGTGGCGTCGCGGGCTATGAGGTCGGCCTTGCCGTCGCCGGACAGGTCGCCGGTGCTCACGATCGCGTTGTAGGTCTGCCAGCCGCCGCCGACCCGGACCCGGGTCGCGAACGGGGCGGCGGGGGTGCCGGTGCCCTTGTACAGCCACAGGACACCCGACTTCTCGCGGGCGATCAGGTCGGGCTTGCCGTCGTTGGTCACGTCCCGGACGGCGATGATCCGGTCGTAGGCCGCCCAGCCGCCACCGACCCGCAGCCGTGCCTTGAACGGCGCGGACGGGTTGCCGCTGCCCTGGTAGTACCAGAGCACGCCGGAGGCGTCCCGCGCCACGGCGTCACCGGTGCCGTCGGCACGGAGAGCGGTCATCGGCGTGACGGCGTTGTAGACCTGCCAACCGTTCCCGACCTTGTACCGCGTCAGGAAGGGCGCGGAGGCGTTGCCGGTGCCCTGGTACTGCCAGAGGTCACCGGCGGCGTCGCGGGCGATCAGGTTGTAGCGGTTGTTCGTGGCGACGGGGGTGGCGGCGGGGGCCTCCGCGATGTCGCTCTGCTTCACCCAGACGATCTTGTGGTGGTATCGGATCGGCACGAACAGCGTGGTGCCGATGACGTTCTTCTGGGCGGAGCCGAACCAGTCGTCGCCCTTCACCGCCGGGCCGGCCTTCACATAGGCCTGGCCCGCGGGGAGGGAGAACTTCGACAGGAAGGCGTTCTCGTCACCCGGCGCGGAGAGCCCCGCCGCGGTGTAGGCGGCGGTCTCCGGGAAGGAACGGCCGTAGACGTTGATCGAGGCCAGGCCGGACTTCGGCTTCACCGTGGTGGCGTTGACCGGCACGGTGTACTGGCCGCCGGGGTTGTAGAACCAGGCCTTCTGGCCCGCGAACCAGATCGCCGTCCAGTTGGTCTGGGCCTCCGCCACGACGTACGTGCCGCCGGCGCGGACCTTGTTGCCGTAGTTCGAGCCCTCGTTCGCTCCCGAGGTGAAGTACGGGTCCTTCACCGTCGTCCCGCTCGCGGACGGCGTCGTGTACAGGTAGCCGAAGTTGGCCGGACGCGCGGGCACGGCCGTGCCGCCGACGGTCAGCTTCGGCTGGTTGGCCGTGGTGAACGGCGGCACCACACGGACGACCTGGCCGGCCCGGAGCAGGCCGCCCGCGCCCTTGTCGCCCTGCGGGGCGCCCAGGAGCGACATGTAGTAGTTCCAGTCCCAGTACGGGCCTGCGTCCCAGTGCAGGTTGGCGAGGCCCGTGTCCGTCTGGAGCGCCACCTCGTCGTGACCGATGATGTGCTCACGGTCGATCGGCACGCCGTACGTGTTCGCCAGGAACTTCACCAGTTCGGCGGAGGAACGGTACTGCTGCTCGGTGTACCAGCTCCCCTCCTTGATGGCGTAGCCCTCGTGCTCCACGCCGATGGCGTGCATGTTGTGGGTCCAGTTGCCCGCGTGCCACGCCAGGTGCTTGTTCTCGAGCATCTGGGTGACCTGGCCGTCCTGGGCCCTGATCAGGTAGTGGGCGCTGCCCCCGCCGTTCGGATCGGTCAGCACCTTGAGCGAGCCCTCGTAGGAGCCCTCGGTGTCGTGGATCACGATCTGGCGGATGTCCATGCCCTGGTTGGGGCGGTCGCCCGCGGTGTAGTTCTTCTTCACCGTGGACGGGGGGACGGCGAGCTTGGCGTCGCAGTTCAGACCGGCGGGGCACTCGGGAACCGCGGCGGCCGCCCTCGTGCTCGCGAAGGTCGCCGCCAGCGGCACGTTCGACGGCTTGACCGGCTCGACCGACGGGTCGGCCGGCAGGGCGACCTGCTCGCCGTCGAGGGTGACCGCCCGCTCGCCCTCCTGGATCGACTCGAAGACGCGCTTCGCGAAGAGGTCGGCGCCCTTCTTCTCGGGGGACTGGCTGTAGCGGGCCACGGCCGGGTACCAGTCGCCCGCGTCGTCGGACAGCTCGGCGCCGGCCTGCTTCTGGTAGTCGGCCAGCAGCGCGGCACCGGCGCGGATGGAGGCGGCGGTGTCGTTCTGGACGGTCTCGCTGGAGCTGCCGATCAGCTCGGCGCCCTTGTCCAGGGTGTGGAGCCGGGGGTCGTCGGTGTCGACGAGCGCCTTCTCCAGGATCTGCCGGACCTTCGCGCGGTCGAAGGTCTTCTCGATCTCCGGCCGGCCGGAGCCGTTGAAGTGATCGATCTGCTCGTCGGTGACCTTCTGCGGCACGTCCTCCGGGTCGACCTTCGTCAGACCCATGACGTTGTACGCGCCGGTCGTGCTCGGCTCGCCGTCGTGCGCCTCCCAGCGGGTCTGCTGGTACGACACCGCCATCAGCACACTCTGCGGCACATCGAACTCGCGCGCCGCGTTTGCGAACTGCGACTGGAGGGAAGCTTCACCAGCAGCCTTGTCGTCGCCCGTCGCGCCGAGGAGGCCGGGAGAGGCGATCGCGATGCTGCCGATCGTGGCGGTGGCCACGACAGCGGCTGCCGCGCCGTACAAGAGTCGTTTCTTCTTACGGTCCCTGCGGTGCCTCTGGGTCACGCCCACCCCTGTGATTCGACTGTTTAAAGTGAAACGGGCCAGAGGGTAACACCACTCGATGGCGTGAATATCGGCCGAGGACATTTCGGGCGCGCGTCTCAGTCACTGGGCAGGGGGACAGGACAGGACGAAGAACCCCGTAATGTGGTGCGTGTGACCGTGAACGCTGATTCCCACGCCGTCGCCAAGGCGACCTGGCGAGACCTGCCCGCGGCGCAGCAGCCCGAGTACCCCGATGCCGAGGCTCTGCGCGATGTGATCGCGGACCTCGAGTCGTATCCTCCGCTCGTCTTCGCCGGCGAGTGCGACCAGCTGCGCGCCCGGATGGGAGCCGTCGCCCGTGGCGAGGCGTTCCTGCTCCAGGGCGGCGACTGCGCCGAGGCCTTCGACGCCGTGTCCGCCGACCACATCAGGGCCAAGCTCAAGACGCTGCTCCAGATGAGCGCCGTCCTCACCTATGCGGCCTCCGTGCCCGTCGTGAAGGTCGGCCGTATCGCCGGCCAGTACTCGAAGCCCCGCTCCAAGGGGACCGAGACCCGCGACGGCGTGACCCTGCCGACGTACCGCGGCGACTCGGTCAACGGCTTCGGCTTCGACGAGAAGTCCCGCGTCCCGGACCCCGAGCGCCTGAAGCGGATGTACAACGCCTCCGCCTCCACGCTCAACCTGGTGCGCGCCTTCACCACCGGTGGCTACGCCGACCTGCGCCAGGTGCACGCCTGGAACCAGGACTTCGTGAAGTCGTCCCCCTCGGGCCAGCGCTACGAGCAGCTGGCGCGGGAGATCGACAACGCGCTGAACTTCATGAAGGCCTGTGGCACCGACCCGGCCGAGTTCAAGGCCGTCGAGTTCTACGCCTCCCACGAGGCGCTGCTGCTCGACTACGAGGGTGCTCTGACCCGTACGGACTCGCGCACCGGCAAGCTGTACGACACCTCCGGCCACATGGTCTGGATCGGTGAGCGCACCCGCCAGCTCGACCACGCCCACATCGAGTTCGCCTCGCAGATCGCGAACCCGATCGGCATCAAGCTGGGCCCGACCACCTCGGTGGACGACGCGCTGACGTACATCGACCGTCTCGACCCGAACCGCGAGGCGGGCCGGCTGACCTTCATCGTCCGCATGGGCGCCGACAAGGTCCGCGACAAGCTCCCCGAGCTGGTCGAGAAGGTCACCGCCTCCGGTGCGGTCGTCGCCTGGGTCACCGACCCGATGCACGGCAACACCTTCGAGGCCGCCTCCGGCCACAAGACGCGCCGCTTCGACGACGTGCTCGACGAGGTCAAGGGCTTCTTCGAGGTCCACAAGGCGCTGGGCACCCACCCGGGCGGCATCCACGTCGAGCTCACCGGTGACGACGTCACCGAGTGCGTGGGCGGCGGCGACGAGATCTTCGTCGACGACCTGCACCAGCGCTACGAGACGGCCTGCGACCCGCGTCTCAACCGCAGCCAGTCCCTCGACCTGGCCTTCCTGGTCGCGGAGATGTACCGCGATCAGTAAGTAGTTACCTACGAGGATGGGGCGCGGATCCATGTGATC
>NZ_JBHTSA010000174.1:0-13041 GCF_042795405.1 Streptomyces sp. NPDC056480
GCCCCGGACCGTGTGACGGTCCGGGGCCTTCCTCATGACGTTCCACGGGCGGCCGGAGCGCCGGTGAGGGCCCACGGGCGCCCCGGGACCGCGGGGACCGCAGGGGGTCAGATGCGGACCTGTACGGCGCCGGAGAGGCGGTCGTGGAGGCCGCGGCCGTCGCGGTCCCAGATGAGGGCCGGGATCGCCAGGCAGACGAGCAGGGAGCGGAGCGCCACGCGCGGGAGGGCGAGGCGGCCGCCGTTCACGGAGACGACGCCGAGGCCGAAGAGGCGCTTGCCGGGGGTCGAGCCGATGGTGCCGACGGTCAGCACGCTCAGGACGAGCAGGATGGCGAGGGCCCAGTTGCCGGTGGCCTGGTTGTAGCCGTCGGTGATCAGGCCGTATGCGATCAGCGTGCAGAGGGCCCAGTCGACGGCGAGGGCGCCGAGACGCCGCCCGGGGCGGGCGATCGAACCGGGGCCCTCCTCGGGCAGCCCGAGCTGCTGACCGCGGTAGCCGAAGTCGACGCCTGCGTCCTCGGCCGCCGCGCGGGGGCCGGAGAGCCAAGATCCGAGTGCTTGCCTGTTGTCCACGCGACCACGGTACTGCGCCCGTTTTTGATCACTTCGGCCCGGGTAGGCGAAGGGTCCCGACCGGCGCGGCGACACCCACCTCGGTTAACTTCGACGAAACAATTGGGTCATGCTTGAGAAATCCCGTCTGCCTATGGTCGGGTCCAGCGTGTGCCACCGCACTGGCCGCACGAACCAGCTGCAAACCCCGCCCCTCCCCGGGCCGGGAGTAGGAGGAGTGGGATGTCCGAGACGCACGGGTTCCAGAACGCCGACGAGGTCAAGAAGTACATCAAGGACAACGACGTCAAGATGGTCGACGTCCGCTTCTGCGACCTTCCGGGCGTGATGCAGCACTTCACGATCCCGGCGACGGCGTTCGACCCGTCGGAGGAGCTCGCCTTCGACGGTTCGTCGATCCGCGGCTTCCAGGCGATCCACGAGTCCGACATGGCGCTCCGCGCCGACCTGTCGACGGCCCGCGTGGACCCCTTCCGCCGCGACAAGACGCTGAACATCAACTTCTTCATCCACGACCCGATCACGGGCGAGCAGTACAGCCGTGACCCGCGGAACATCGCGAAGAAGGCCGAGGCGTACCTCGCGTCCACCGGCATCGCCGACACCGCGTACTTCGGCCCCGAGGCCGAGTTCTACGTGTTCGACTCGGTGCGCTTCGAGACCTCGGCGAACCAGGGCTTCTACCACATCGACTCCGAGGCCGGCGCCTGGAACACCGGTGCGGAGGAGAACAACCGCGGCTACAAGGTCCGCTACAAGGGCGGCTACTTCCCGGCCCCGCCGGTCGACCACTTCGCCGACCTGCGCTCGGAGATCTCCCTGGAGCTGGAGAACGTCGGCCTGCAGGTCGAGCGCCAGCACCACGAGGTCGGCACCGCCGGCCAGGCCGAGATCAACTACAAGTTCAACACGCTGCTCGCCGCGGCCGACGACCTGATGCTCTTCAAGTACATCGTGAAGAACGTCGCCTGGCGCAACGGCAAGACCGCGACCTTCATGCCGAAGCCGATCTTCGGCGACAACGGCTCGGGCATGCACGTCCACCAGTCGCTGTGGGCGAACGGCGACCCGCTGTTCTACGACGAGACGGGCTACGCGGGCCTCTCGGACACCGCCCGCTACTACATCGGCGGCATCCTCAAGCACGCCCCGTCGCTGCTGGCCTTCACCAACCCGACGGTGAACTCGTACCACCGCCTGGTCCCGGGCTTCGAGGCCCCGGTCAACATGGTGTACTCGCAGCGCAACCGCTCCGCCGCCATGCGCATCCCGATCACGGGCTCGAACCCGAAGGCCAAGCGCGTCGAGTTCCGCGCGCCGGACCCGTCCTCGAACCCGTACCTCGCCTTCTCGGCGCTGCTGCTCGCGGGCCTCGACGGCATCAAGAACAAGATCGAGCCGGCGGAGCCGATCGACAAGGACCTGTACGAGCTCGCTCCCGAGGAGCACGCGAACGTCCAGCAGGTCCCGACCAACCTGGAGGCCGTGCTCAACGCCCTCGAGGCGGACAACGAGTACCTCCAGGCCGGCGGCGTCTTCACGTCCGACCTGATCGAGACCTGGATCGACTACAAGCGCACCCACGAGATCGCCCCGATCCAGCTGCGCCCGCACCCGCACGAGTTCGAGCTCTACTTCGACCTCTAAGCCGTACCGCGCGAGCGAGGTTCTCCCGAGGCCCGTCGTCCCCTTCGAGGGGGCGGCGGGTCTCGCCGTTTCCGGCCAAGATCACAGGAATGCGAACAGGTGACGAACTCTCGTACGTACCTACGGGTAGGGGGTTCACGCTCCGCGACTGATCGATAGCGTGTGGTTGTCGCCGCCGCCACACCCGGAGCACTGGGCTCCGCTGGGACTAGCTGGCGCGATGAGGACTGCCGACGTGACTCAGGCGGCTTTCGCCCCTGCAGAGACGCTCCGACTCCAGCCGTACACCGATCACTGCCGCGTCATCGCCGACGAGGGCGCGCACGTGGTCATCGGCGTCTCTCCGGGAAACAGTTATTTCACCGCCCAGCGGCTGCGCGAGCTGACGCGCTGGGGCTTGGACCACTTCGACCAGGTCGACCTCGTCTACACCGATCTGCACGTCTCCGACATGTACGAGGCACTGGGGTACGCGGCCGACGAGGCGCGGCGCAAGGCCGTCAAGAACCTGCGGGGGGTGCGGGCGAAGGTCGGGGCGGCCGTGGCCGAGGCCGATCCCACGGGGGTACGGGTACGGGCCCGCGGGATGTCGGAGTTCCGGGCCCTCCCCGCGTACCAGGAGCTGCACCGCCAGGTCGTGGCGGCCGTCGACGGGGACCCGGTGGTACGGGAGACCTGCGACGCGCTCACCGGGATCTTCCTGGCCGGGAAGCTGACGCCGGGGCAGGAGGCGAGCGGGCTCCAGAAGGAGGTGTGCCGGGCGTACATCTGCGCCGAGGTGCCGCTGTTCCTGGACACCCCCGCGATCCTCGGGGTGCCGTCCTCGCTCAACTGCTACCACCAGGCCCTGCCCCTCGCCGATCTGCTCTACGCCCGGGGCACCGGGCTGCGTGCCTCCCGCAACCAGGGGCACGGCATCCTCACGCCCGTCGAAGGAGATGCGCGATGACCGTGGTCGTGACGAACGAACTGCCCGCGTTCCCCTTCGACTGGGACGGGACCCGGCTGCCCGCGGAGGTCGAGGCGCTCCGCGCCGAACCCGTACGGCGCGTGCGGACGATCGCCGGGGCCGAGGCCTGGCTGGTCTCCTCGTACGAACTGTGCCGACAGGTCCTGGAGGACCCGCGGTTCAGCCTGAAGGACACCTCGGCGCCGGGCGCCCCGCGGCAGTACGCGCTGACGATCCCGCCGCACGTGGTGAACAACATGGGCAACATCACCGGCGCCGGACTGCGCAAGGCCGTCATGAAGGCGATCAACCCGAAGGCGCCGGGCCTGGAGGAGTGGCTGCGGGCGCGGGCCGGGGCCCTGGTGGACGCGCTGGTCGCCGAGGGGGCACCCGGGGAACTGCGGGGCGCCTACGCCGATCCGTACTCGGCGGGGCTGCACTGCCGGATGCTGGGCATCCCGGAGGAGGACGGGCCGCGGCTGCTGCGCAGTCTGGACGTGGCCTTCATGAACGCCCCGCACGAGATCGAGGCGGCCCGGCTCCACTGGGACCGGGACATCGCGTACATGACCGAGCGCCTCGACGATCCCGCGACGGGCGGGCTGCTGGCGGAGCTCGCGGCGCTGCGCGAGGATCCCGACTACGCGCATCTGACGGACGAGATGCTGGCGACGGTGGGCGTGACGCTGTTCGGGGCCGGGGTGATCTCCACCGCCGGGTTCCTGACGATGGCGCTCGTGTCGGTGCTGACCCGGCCGGACGTGCGGGAGGCGCTGACCGCCGGCGAGCACGGGGTCGCCGGGGCGATGGACGAACTGCTGCGGGTGAACCTGTCGATCGGCGACGGGCTGCCGCGGCTCGCCCTCGAGGACGTACGGCTCGGCGAGGTCGAGGTGCGGGCCGGGGAACTGGTCCTGGTGCTGGTGGAGGCCGCGAACCACGATCCGGGGCACTTCCCGGACCCGCTGGCCTTCCGGCCGGACCGGGCGAACGCCGCCGACCACCTCTCCTTCGGCGGCGGGCGGCACTACTGCCCGGCGACGGCGCTCGGCAAGCGGCACGCCGAGATCGCCCTGGAGACGCTCCTCGACCGGCTGCCGGGGCTGCGGCTCGCGGTGCCGGTCGAACAGCTGGTGTGGCGCACCAACTTCATGAAGCGGCTCACCGAGCGGCTGCCGGTGGCCTGGTAGCGAGCGGGATCCCACGACGGCGCTGCCCGGCCGGGGCCGGGCAGCGCCCCTCCGCTGTCAGCGGCCGTAGCGGATCATGGCGCGCACCATGCGGCAGGTGGTGTCCGAGGGCGGGTGGATGCCGAGGTGGTCGGCCGTGGTGCGTATCGTCGCGTTCGTGGCCTTCGACGGGACGTAGACGCCGGCGTCGAGGAGGGCGATCGCGAGGCGCATGGCCTTCAGTCGGCGGTTGTGCGTCACGTACCACTCGCGGGGGCGGCCCGCGGGGAGCGGCTTCTTCCGGAGCGGCTTCCAGGGTTCGAGGGACGGTGTCCGGATCACGGCGAGAGCCATGGGCTACCTCCTGGCGAACGGCGGGGTGCGGGCCCTCCCCGGGACCCTCACCTTCACCCCTTATTTTAGTGGCCCCCACTGACAATCGCCCCTGGCCAGAGGGGGTTTGAGGGGTGGTGGAGAGGGCCCTGGGGGGTACCGTGGGGGCATGGAGATCTGGATCAATCCCGCCTGTTCCAAGTGTCGCAGCGCCCTCACCCTTCTCGACGCCGAGGGCGCCGACTACACCGTGCGCCGGTATCTGGAGGACGTGCCCTCCCCCGACGAGATCCGCGGGGTGCTCGACCGGCTCGGGCTCGAACCGTGGGACATCACGCGGACGCAGGAGGCCGTCGCCAAGGAGCTCGGGGTGAAGGAGTGGGCCCGCGACGCCGGGAGCCGGGAGCGGTGGATCGAGGCCCTCTCCGCGCATCCGAAGCTCATCCAGCGGCCGATCATCACCGCCGAGGACGGCACGGCCGTCGTCGGCCGGTCCGAGGAGGCCGTGCGCGACGCGCTCTCCCGCTAGGGTCCGCGATCCGGCCGATCGGCAGGACACTCCCTAGGACGTCAGGAAGCCGGTGAGGGTGGTCAGGGTCTTCGGCGGCAGGGCGGCCGGGAGGGTGTGGTGGGTCGCCTCCGGGACGAGTTCCGTCCGCAGGCCCAGAGCCGTCGCCCGCTGCGCCGCCTCGCGCGCGTGGTGCGTCCGGCTGCCCTCCGCCAGGAGGACCAGGGCCGGCGGGCGCAGGGCCGCGAGTTCGGTGGTGGCCGGGCGGGGGCCGGTGACCGGGCGCAGGCGCGGGAGTTCCGCCGCCAGGACATCGGGGCGGCGTACCCGGGGGTCGTGTTCCGCTCCGCCCGTCTCCCACGCCAGGAACCTCGCCGTCCGCGCGGCCGTCGGGCGCAGCAGCGTCGGCAGCGCCCGCAGCAGATAGCCGGGGCGGAAGCCGGCGAAGCAGCCGGTCGGGTCCAGCAGGACGAGGCGGTCGGTCCGGTCCGGGGCCGCCAGCGCGTACCGGAGCGCGATCCACCCGCCGTACGAGTGGCCGCAGAAGGCCGCCGAGGTCAGTCCGAGGCCGTCGAGCACGGCGTCCAGCCAGGCCGTCAGATCGTCGGCCGTACGGATCGGGCGGCCGCCCGTACGGCTGCGGCCCGGGCCGCCGACGAGGTCGACGGCGTGCACCCGGTGGGTCGCGCCGAGCGCCGCGGCCGTGGTGCGCCAGGATCCGGCGGTCGATCCGCCGCCGGGCAGGAGGAGGACCGGCGGGGCGTCCTCGGCGCCGTGGTGCAGGAGGTGCGTGGTGCCGTAGGGGGTGGGGAGTCGCGAGGTCGTCGTGGGGTGCGGCCAGGCCGCGAGGAGTTCGTCGTACGCGGAATCGAAGGCGAGCGCGGAGTCGAAGGTTCGGGACGCGGGCATCTTCTGGTCCTCTCGTTCAGCGACACTCTCGTTCGGCGATACTCTCGCTCAGCGAGATAATAGGAGGACGCGGTGGCCGAGTCACCCGAGATGCTCATCTTTCATCAGCTCCGCGAGGTCACCGTCGAATACGGCCTCCGGCAGGGCGAGTTCGCCGCCCGCAACGGCATGCACCCCACCGACGTGCGCGCCCTGATCTGCCTCCTCGACGCCGAGCGCGCCGGCACCGACGCCACCGCCGGGTGGCTCGGCGAGCGGCTCGGCCTCAACTCGGCCGGCACGACCGCCGTCGTCGACCGGCTCGAACGCCTCGGCCACGTGGCCCGCGTCCGCGACACCCGCGACCGGCGACGGGTGCTCCTCACCGTGGAGGACCGTGCGAAGGAACTGGGGCGCGCCCACTTCGGGCCCCTCGTCGAAGGGGCCGTGGCCCTGCTCGGCGGGTTCGAGGAGGCCGAGAAGGAGGCCGTGCGGCGGTTCCTGACCGGCGTACGGGACCTCATGAGCGACGGTGAGGAGTCGTGACCGCCGCGGGCGACGACGGGCTCGGGGCCGATCTCCACCTGGAGCTGAGCGCGGCCGGCGGGCGCCGGGCCGTGCTCATCGCCGCCCTGCGCGAGGCCGTACGCGGCGGGCGGCTGGCCCCCGGAACCCGGCTGCCGCCCTACCGGTCGCTCGCCGCCGACCTCGGCATCGCCCGGAACACCGTCGCCGACGCGTACGCCGAGCTCGTCGCCGAGGGCTGGCTCACCTCCCGCCAGGGGTCCGGGACCCGCGTCGCCGACCGGGTCGCCGCCCCCGCCCCCCGGCCCGTACGGACGGCCGCGCCGCCCCCGCTGCCGTACGACCTCGTCCAGGGCAAGCCCGACCCCGGCGCCTTCCCCCGCGCCGCCTGGCTGGCGGCGGCCCGGCGGGCCCTGACGGCCGCGCCGCACGAGGCCTTCGGGATCGGCGACCCGCACGGCCGGATCGAGCTGCGTCTGGCGCTCGCCGAGTACCTCGCGCGGGTGCGGGGCGTCCGCACCACCCCGGACCGGATCGTGGTCTGCTCGGGCGCCGCGCACGCGCTCCGGCTCCTCGCGCGCGTGCTCGGCCCCGCGGGCCCCTGGGCGGTCGAGGCGTACGGGCTGCCCTTCCACCGCGGGCTCCTCGCCGAGGCCGGAGTCACCACCCTGCCGGTGGCCGTCGACGAGGACGGGGCCCGGGTCGCGGAGATCCCGGACCACGCCCGCGCGGTACTGCTCACCCCCGCCCACCAGTTCCCCACCGGCGGGCCGCTGCACCCGGAGCGCCGGGCCGGGGTCCTGGAGTGGGCACGGGCCTCCGGCGGCCTGGTGATCGAGGACGACTACGACGGGGAGTTCCGCTACGACCGGCGGCCCGTGGGCGCCGTCCAGGGCCTCGACCCCGAACGGGCCGTCCTCATCGGCTCCGTCAGCAAGAGCCTCTCCCCCACCCTGCGGCTCGGCTGGATGTGCCTGCCGTCCGCGCTGGTGGATCCGGTGGTCGCGGCGAAGGGCCAGCGCGAGCCGTACGCCTCCGCGACGGACCAGCTCACCCTCGCGGACCTCCTCGCCTCAGGCGCCTACGACCGGCACGTCCGGCGGATGCGCCAGCGGCACCGCGGGCGGCGCGACCGGCTGACGGCGCTGCTCGCCGAACGGGTCCCGGAGGTACGGGTGACGGGCATCGCCGCCGGGCTGCACGCCGTCCTGGAACTGCCCGCGGGCACCGAGCGGGCGGCCCTCGCCGCGACGGCCCGGCGCGGGGTCGCGGTGGAGGGCCTCGCCCCCTATCGCCATCCCGACGCCGGGGCCCCGGCCCCTCCGGACGGCCCCGACGCACCGGACGGCCCCGACGCCCCGGGCAGTCCGGCCCCTCCGGACGGCCTGGTCGTCGGTTACGCCACTCCGCCCGAGCGGTTGTACCCGGGCGCGCTGGACGCGCTGTGCGAGGGGCTGTCCGAGGTACTCGGGTCCTGAAGGGCGCCCTCCGTCGCCATCGCCTCCGCCACCGTCAGGACCTCCGTCAGGCGGAGGCCGAAGCGGGCGTCGCAGGCGTCGGGTTCGCCCGTGCGGGCCGCCTCGACCAGTGCGTCCACCGCCGCGCCGAACGCCCCCGTCGCCCCGTCCCAGCGGGGCATCGCGGCCCGGCCCCCGGTGCCGTACAGGGTGAGGGCCGCCTCCGCCGCCTCCGGCGGTGCGCTGAGGGTGAGGGTGGCGGTGCTGCTCGCGCCCGAGCTGTGGCGGAGCACCAGGTGGTGGGTGTCCGCCGGGCCCCGCGCCGCGGTGATCTCCGTGACGTCTCCGAGGACCGGGAGGTAGACCGACAGGACGTGCGGGCCCACGTCCCACAGGCCGCCCTTCTCGCGGCGCCAGGGGGAGGCCGCGTACGCGCTGGCCGAACCGGAACCGTAGAGCGAGCCCAGCCAGTGCGCCTCGCCCAGGAACCAGCCGCCGGCCGCCGCCTGTTCCTCGATCCAGCGGGCCGTCGGCTCCGCGAAGCGGAGCGTGCAGAAGACGACCGAGGCCACTCCGGCGGCCTCCACCGCGTCGACGACCTCCCGCGCCCCGGCGACGGTCGTCGCGACCGGCTTGTCGAGGAGGAGATGGCAGCCGGCCTCCGCGGCCCGGACCGCCAGCGGGGCCTGGACGTCCGGTGGAAGCGCGAGCGCGACGGCGTCGCTGGCCGCGAAGAGCGCGTCCACGTCGTCGTACGCGCGCGTGCCCGAGGTCGCGGCGAGCGCGGCCGCCGCCTCGGGGCGTCTGCCCCACACCCCGCTGAACTCGATCCCCGGATGTCCCGCCAACGCGGGCGCGTGCGTGCGACCGGCCCAGGGGCCGGTGCCGAGGAGTCCGATACGGGGCTTCGCGCCCAGCTGCTTCGCCATGCCCCCAGTCTGCCGGGCGGCTCCGACAACGGGCCGCCGCGGGTCCGCCCGTGGCCCTCCCCGAAATCCGCTCGCGTCCCTCCCCCCCGCCCGGTGTTAGCGTTTCCGGGCCGGCCGCGGGACTTCGGTGCGACTTCCGGAACCTGCCTCTGAAGCAACGTCTTCGCTGTTCGTGCCCTCATTCCCCGGCCGGCGCCCACGCGGTACGAGAAGGGGAGAGAGCCTTGTCCGAGCTCGTCGCCGCCGAGGACGTGCTCCTCTTCGTCAACGCCGCCGTGACCGCCACGGGCCAGCGCGAGTTCCGTTCCTCCGCCGCCGAGCAGCGGTTCTCGCTCCGCTTCGTCCACGAGTACGTACGGGTCAACTACCGGCCCGTGTACGCCGCGGCCCTCGCGCTCGACATCAACCACCACAACGCCGCCCTCATCGTCGAGCAGCTGCTGCGCACCGCCGACGAGGCGGGCGGGCCCGAGGAGAAGCGGGCCGAGGGGCGGCTGATCGGGGCCCGGCTCGCGCTGCTGCCGCCGCAGCGGGTCTACCGGCTGTTCCGGGCGCTGCGTGCCGCCGGGGTCAACAACCGGCGTACGCGCGCGATCGTGCGCGCGTGGCTCGCGGCCCGCCCCGATCCCGCTCTGGACGCGGTGAAGTACCGGAGCGGTCTGAAGGCCTCCCTCCGGCACGTCCACGGGCGGCTGCCCGACCCCGAGACCGGGGACTTCCTCTTCGCGCCGGGACGCCGGGTCCGGTACGAGAACCCGACGCTCGACGCGTTCCGCCGCGCCCGTTACGAGCAGGGTGCGCTGTACGAGCTGCCGTTCACCGTCGCCGAGGGCTTCGCGGCGAAGCACGGGGTGCCGCGCGCGGTGTTCCTGGAGCGGATCGCGCCCCGGATGACCCGGCTCGAACAGCTGAGGACCGAGCGGGCCGCCGACCTGTCCGTGATGCCGCTGACCCGGCTCGCCCTGTACGTGCTCTCGCTGCCGTTCGGCGAGCGCGTGGAACGGCGGGCCGAGCTGACGGGAGCGCTGCGGGCCGCGGCCCGGCGGGCGGCGGGGCCGTACGCGGGGAGCTGGGGGCGGGTCACGGCGGTGCTCGACGACAGCTTCTCCTCCTCGGGTTCGGCGGTGAAGCGGCGCCGTCCGCTGGCCGTCGCCCTCGGCTCGCACCACCTCCTGGAGGCCCTCGCGGCACCGGGGGCGTACACCCCGCTCTGGACCTCGGGCGGCGACGATCCGCTGCTCGTCCGGCCGTACGGGCCGACCCCGCTGGGCCTGCGGATCCTGGACGGTCTGGAGACCGGCCCGGACCGGCTCGTGATCGTCTCGGACGGCTGGGACAACGCCCCGCCGGGCCTCGCGGGCGAGGTGCTGCGGGTGTGGCGGTCGCGGCTGGATCCGGAGCGGCGGACGAGCGTGGTGCACCTGAACCCCGTATACGACGCGCAGGGCTTCGACGTGCGCCGGCTCGCCCCGGGCGTGCCCGCCGCCGGCATCCGGGACGCGGAGGACCTGGCGGCACTGGTGGAGATCGCGCAGTTCGCCGAGGGGCGGACGGGGTTCGCGGAGCTGCGGGCCTATCTGGACCGGCGGGTGGAGCTGTTCCTGAAGGCGGCGGAGGAAGGGGGCCGGGCATGACCCGGATCGATCTGACCGGGCTCGACGTGCGGCCCGCGCAGGTGTGGGGCGGGGTGCGGCTGGTGCCGCTGGTGCGGTCCGAGCCGGTTCCCGGGCTGCGGCTGCACCGGGAGGTGTACGGCGGGCTCGGCGCGGTGGACCTGCCCGACCGCACCTCCTACACCTCGTACATCCCGCACGGGTTCGTCGCCGACTGGACGGGGGCGGGGTCCGGGGCGGCCGCGGCGCCGGGGGCGGGCCGGGAGTCCGCCGCGTACGGGACCCGGCTCGGCGGCGGGGGCACCGAGCGCGGACACGGCGGCCGGGACGAGGCACCGGACTGCGTGCCCGTGCGCCGCGTCCACCGGATGGCCAAGCGCCGGCGCGACAAGGACGGGCGCGCGGAGTCGCGGCTCCGTTTCCTGCCGCTGCACCTCGCCCTCGAGGGCTATCTCGCCCTGCACTTCGGCGGTCCTCCGACCGTCTGGGACGAGTGGTCCCGCGAGGCGGTCCGGCACGGCCTCTCGCCGCGTGCCGAGGCGGCGTACGCGGGGTGGAGCGTGCCCGGGCTGACGGAGGCGCTGCGGATCTTCGAGGTCCACCCGGGCCAGTGCGGGCTGCTCCTGTACGTGGCCGACGCGCTGGCCGCGGCCTTCGTGGTGCCGCACCCGGACGACTACCGGCTGCTGCACCCGACGCTCGTCGAGGACCTGTACGGGGAGCTGGTGCACCAGTACGCGTACTACGGCGGCCCGGTGGCCGAGTTCACGGCGCGGATCCGGGACGGGGCCGGTGGCATCCGCACCCTCGCGGACCTGCGGGCGGCGGCCCGGGAGCAGGAGCGGGCCTGGGCCGCGGCGCACGACGGGATCATGGCGCGGGACCTCCTGGAGACCTCGTACGCCTTCGAGCGGGCCTACCGGGCCGGGCCGTTCGATCTGCACCGGTTCCTGCCGCCGTTCGAGCGGGGCGGGCGGGAGCAGCACATCGGGGAGCTGATCACCGACCGCAAGGGGCGGACGGCCTATCTGAAGACGTTCCGGCTCTCGGAGAACCAGATCCGGAAGGGGTACCTGCTGCGGCGGCTGGCCGACTGCGACTGGCACCTGGGGCGGACCGCGGAGGCCCTGGGGACCTCGTACGCGGAGGTCGTACGGCGTGTCCGGAGCGCGGGTCTCGGCACCTTCCTGAACGAGCACTCCGTCGCACAGCGGCTCCGCGAAGATCGGGAAAGCTGAGTAACACGGGGTTCACATTCGGGCAACCGACGGGAAATCCCGTGTTGCGAAGCTGCGACCGGACACAGACACCGCAGCTTCTCGCAGCGCCGCGAGCCGCCGCGACACCCGCAGCAGCACGCCCAAAGGATGAGGCCAGTGACCTTCAAGGCTGAGTACATCTGGATCGACGGCACCGAGCCGACCGCGAAGCTTCGTTCGAAGACGAAGATCATCGTGGGCGGGGGCGCCACGCTCGGCGAGCTGCCGATCTGGGGCTTCGACGGTTCCAGCACGAACCAGGCCAAGGGCCACGCCTCGGACCGTGTCCTCAAGCCGGTCTTCGTCTGCCCCGACCCGATCCGCGGCGGCGACGACGTCCTGGTGCTGTGCGAGGTCCTCAACACGGACATGACGCCGCACGAGTCCAACACGCGTGCCGCGCTGGCCGAGGTCGCCGCGAAGTACGCCGCTCAGGAGCCGATCTTCGGCATCGAGCAGGAGTACACCTTCTTCGAGGGCACCCGCCCGCTCGGCTTCCCGGTCAACGGCTTCCCGGCCGCCCAGGGCGGCTACTACTGCGGTGTCGGCGCGGACGAGATCTTCGGCCGCCCGATCGTCGAGGCGCACCTGGAGAACTGCCTCAAGGCCGGTCTCGGCATCTCCGGCATCAACGCCGAGGTCATGCCGGGCCAGTGGGAGTTCCAGGTCGGCCCGCTGGCGCCGCTCGAGGTCTCGGACCAGCTGTGGATCGCCCGCTGGCTGCTGTACCGCACGGCCGAGGACTTCAACGTCTCCGCGACGCTGGACCCGAAGCCGGTGAAGGGCGACTGGAACGGCGCGGGCGCGCACACCAACTTCTCGACGAAGGCGATGCGCGAGGGCTACGACGCGATCATCACCGCCGCCGAGTCCCTCGGCGAGGGCTCGAAGCCGCTCGACCACGTCAAGAACTACGGCGCCGGCATCGACGACCGTCTGACGGGCCTGCACGAGACCGCCCCGTGGGACCAGTACTCCTACGGCGTCTCGGACCGCGGCGCCTCGGTCCGCATCCCGTGGCAGGTCGAGCAGGACCAGAAGGGCTACATCGAGGACCGCCGCCCGAACGCGAACGTGGACCCGTACACGGTGACCCGCCTCCTGGTGGACACCTGCTGCGAGGCGCTCGCGAAGGCCGGCCAGGTCTGATCCGCACGTCCTCACGCCGAGAGGCGCCCACCGTTCCCGG
>NZ_JBHTSA010000175.1:0-12877 GCF_042795405.1 Streptomyces sp. NPDC056480
GCGCCGGGGCACTGCGATCGTCAGACGAGCCAGCCCAGGAAGTGGACGACGCCGGCGAGCAGGTTGGTGATGACGTTCATGGTGGTGCTTCTCCTCGTACAGGTACATCAGTGGGACTGATGCTTCAGTGGGACTGCGCGGTCACGGTCTGCAGCCCGTCGATCGCGCACCGCAATCATCCGACGTCGTACGGGAGTCGGGCAACGAATCCGGGAACGATCACACGTTCTGGGGAACAACCGCTCCCACGTTCGCCTGTTCGGTGACGGCCGCGGCGGTCCGCGCGTCGCGCCGGACCAGGGCCGCGTACTTCCCGTCCCGGGCGAGCAGCTCGTCGTGCGTGCCGCGCTCCGCGATCCGGCCGGCCTCCAGGACGACGATCTGGTCGGCGTCGCGGACGGTGGAGAGCCGGTGGGCGATGGTGATCGTGGTCCGGCCGGCCGACAGGGCGTCGATGGCCTGCTGCACGGCGTGCTCCGTACGGGTGTCGAGGGCGCTGGTGGCCTCGTCGAGGATCAGCACGGGCGGGTCGCGCAGGATGGTGCGGGCGATGGCGAGGCGCTGCTTCTCCCCGCCCGAGAAGCGGTAGCCGCGCTCGCCGACCAGGGTGTCGTACCCCTCGGGCAGCGAGGCGATGTGGTCGTGGATCTGGGCGGCGCGGGCGGCCGCCTCGATCTCCTCGTCGGTGGCGTCCGGCTTGGCGAAGCGGAGGTTGTCGGCGACGGAGGCGTGGAAGAGGTACGTCTCCTGGGAGACGACGCCGACCGCGCGGGCGAGGCTGTCGAAGTCCAGGTCGCGGACGTCGACCCCGTCGAGGGTGACGCGGCCGCCGGTGACGTCGTAGAGCCTGGGCACCAGGTAGCTGAGGGTGGACTTGCCGGAGCCGGTGGGGCCGACGACGGCCAGACTGCCCCCGGCGGGGACGGTCAGGTCGACGGCGTCGAGCGTCGGACGGCCGGCGCCCTCGGGGTCGTAGCGGAACTCGACCTTCTCGAAGGCCACCTCGCCGCGGATCTCGGCGAGCCGGACGGGCTCGGCGGGCTCGGTGATGTCCACCGGCAGGTCGAGGTACTCGAAGATGCGCTGGAAGAGCGCGAGGGAGGTCTGCATCTGCACGCCGGTGGAGAGCAGGCTGACGGCGGGCCGGAAGAGGCCCTGCTGGAGCGAGACGAAGGCGACGAGGGTGCCGAGCGAGATGGCGGCCCCGCCGGAGTCCAGGGCGATGCCGGCGGCCCAGTAGATCAGGGCGGGCATGGCAGCCATGACGATGCCGATGGTGGACATCCGCCACCGTCCGGCCATGGAGGAGCGCACTTCGAGGTCGACGAGGCGCTCGGACTCCTCGGCGAAGGACTTGGTCAGGGAGTCGGCGCGGCCCATGGTGCGGCCGAGCAGGATGCCGCTGACCGAGAGGGACTCGGTGACGGTCGCGGCCATGGCGGCCATCTGCTTCTGGCGCTGGGTGGTGATCCGCTTGCGCTCGTTGCCGACGCGGCGGCTGATCCAGACGAAGACCGGCAGCAGGAGCAGGGAGACGAGGGTGAGCCGCCAGTCGAGGGCGAGCATCGCGGCGACGGTCGCGACGACGGCGGTGAGGTTGGAGACCAGGGAGGTGGCCGTGGAGGTCACGGTCGCCTGCATGCCGCCGATGTCGTTGGCGATGCGGGACTGCACCTCGCCGGTGCGCGTGCGCGTGAAGAAGGCGAGCGGCATCCGCTGGAGCTGCTCGTAGACCCCGGTGCGCAGGTCGTGCATGACGCGCTGGCCGACGGTGGTGGAGATCAGGGTCTGGAGCACGCCGAAGACGCTGGTCAGCACGGCGGTGGCGATCATGCCGAGGGCGAGGAGGCTGAGCAGCCCGGTGCGCCCCTGGGGGATCGCGGTGTCGAGGATCTCCTTGAGCAGGAACGGTGAGGCGACGGTGACGAGCGAGGCGGCGCCGACGAGGAGGCCGACGAGCGCCAGGCGGGCACGGTAGGGGCGGAAGAGCCGCAGGATGCGCCGCAGCTGCGCGGGCTCCTTCGGCTGCGAGGAGTCGCGGGGCGGGGGCGTCCAGTCGGACTGGTCGTGGGGGCGCATGGGCTCCTTCGAGGGTTCGGCGATGTCGATGAGAGCTTAGCTCATTGTTACCTATGCTCACAATGAACATGGTCCTGATATTGTTCCCGCATGAGCACCTCCGCCGTCCCGACCGGACCCGGCCGTTCGGGGGAACCCGACGCCGACGGCCTCCTCGCCGAGCAGCTGCTGCGCCTCACCCGGCGTCTGCACCGCATCCAGAAGCGCCACCTGGAGCCGGTCGGCATCACGCCCGCCCAGTCCAGGCTGCTCCGCACGGTCGCGCACTTCGGGGAGCCGCCCCGGATGGCCGACCTCGCGGCCCGGCTCGAGGTCGTGCCGCGCGCGGTGACCAGTCTGGTCGACGGTCTGGAGGCCGTCGACCGGGTGCGCCGGGTGCCCGATCCGAGCAACCGCCGGGTGGTGCGCATCGAGCTCACCGACGCGGGCCGCGCCACGCTGCGTGAGCTGCGCAGCGCGCGCCGGGCGGCCGCAGAGGACATCCTTGCTCCATTGACCGCCGCACAGCGCGAGGTGCTCGGAGGTCTGCTGTCCGCCCTGGTCGACCCCGGCCCGGAGGGCGGCTGCTGACCCTCGGGCGCACGGACGCGCGAAGGGGAGCCGTGACATGCCGCTGTTCGAGCCGAACCCGCAGGCCCTTCGCCCCGGTACGAAGCGGAGTCCGGCGCCGGACCGCGTGCCGGAGCTCCAGGCCCGGGGGACGCCGAGGCGGCTGCGCGAGGAGCTCACCGAACTCCTCGGACCGGAGAAGGTCCTCTCGAAGATCTCCGACCTCGTGCGGTACGCCTCCGACGCCAGCCCGTACCGCTTCGTCCCGCAGGTCGTCGTGGTCGCCGAGGACATCGACGACATCTCCACGATCCTGTCGTACGCGCACGGCAAGGGCCGCGAGGTCGTCTTCCGGGCCGCCGGGACCAGCCTCAACGGGCAGGCGCAGGGCGAGGACATCCTGGTCGACGTGCGCCGCCACTGGGCGGGCGTCGAGGTCCTGGACGGCGGTGCGCGCGCCCGGATCCGCCCCGGCACCACCGTCGTGCGGGCCAACGCGGCGCTCGCCCCGCACGGGCGGGTCCTGGGTCCCGATCCGGCCAGCGCCATCGCCTGCACGATCGGCGGGGTCGTCGCCAACAACGCCTCCGGCATGACGGCCGGGACCACGCGGAACTCGTACCGCACGGTCGCCTCGCTCACCTTCGTCCTGCCGAGCGGGACCGTGGTCGACACGGCCGACCCGGCCGCCGACGAGCAGCTGGCACGCGCCGAGCCGAGGCTGTGCGCGGAGCTGATGGAGATCAAGGCGGAGATCGAGGCCGACACCGCCCTCACCGACCGGATCCGCGCCAAGTACGCCATCAAGAACACCAACGGCTACCGGCTCGACGCCTTCCTCGACGGCGACACCCCGGTACGCGTCCTGCGGGGTCTCATGGTGGGCTCCGAGGGCACCTTCGGTTTCATCTCCGAGGTCGTCTTCGACACCCTGCCGCTGGACCGCGAGGTGTCCTCGGCCCTGCTCTTCTTCCCCTCGCTGCCGGCGGCGGCCGAGGCCGTCCCCCTCTTCAACGCGGCGGGAGCGCTGGCCGTCGAGCTGATGGACGGCAACACCCTGCGGGCCTCGGTGAGCGTGGCGGGCGTCCCGGCGGACTGGGCGGAGCTGCCCAAGGAGACGGCGGCGCTCCTGGTCGAGTTCCGGGCGCCGGACGCGGCCGCGCGGGAGGCGTACGAGCGGGCGGCGGCGGAGGTCCTCGCCGGCCTCGACCTGGTGGCCCCGGTGGCCTCCGTGGAGAACGCGTTCACCACCGACCCGAAGCGGATCGCGGGCTACTGGAAGGCCCGGAAGGCCTTCGTGACGGCGGTCGGCGGCTCACGCCCCTCCGGTACGACCCTGATCACCGAGGACTTCGCGGTGCCCCCGGCCCGGCTCGCGGAGGCCTGCGAGGCGCTGCTCGACCTGCAGTCCCGGCACGGCTTCGACGCCGCCGTGGCCGGTCACGCCGCGCACGGCAACCTCCACTTCCTGCTCGCCTTCGACGCGGGCGACCCCACCGACGTCGAGCGGTACGCGGCCTTCATGGACGAGTTCTGCAAGCTGACCGTGGAGCGCTTCGACGGCTCCCTGAAGGCGGAGCACGCCACGGGCCGGAACATCGCGCCGTTCCTGGAACTGGAGTGGGGGACGCGGGCGACCGACCTGATGTGGCGGATCAAGGAGGCCATCGACCCCGACGGGGTGCTCGCCCCGCGGATCGTCCTGGACCGCGATCCGCACGCCCACCTGCGGGGCCTCAAGACGATCCCCACCGTGGAGCGGATCGCCGATCCCTGCATCGAGTGCGGCTTCTGCGAACCGACCTGTCCCAGCCACGATCTGACGACCACTCCGCGCCAGCGGATCGTGCTGCGCCGGGAGATGATGCGGCAGCGCGACGGCTCCCCGGTCGAGACCCGCCTCCTGGAGTCGTACGGCTACGACGCCGTCGACACCTGCGCCGGCGACTCCACCTGCAAGCTGGCCTGCCCGGTCGGGATCGACACGGGCGCGCTGATGAAGGAGTTCCGGCACGAGCGGCACACCTCGCGCGAGGAGCGGATCGCCGCCCTCGCCGCGAAGAACTTCCGCGCGGCGGAGGCCTCCGCACGGCTCGCGGTCGCCGCCGCCGACCGGATCGGCGACCGGGTCCTGGAGTCGGTGACCGGCCTGGCCCGCCGGGCGATCAGCACCGACCTCGTACCTGAGTGGCTGCCGGAGATCCCGGGCGCGGCGGCGCGGCGGCTGCCCCGCACCCACCGTCCCGCGGCGGTCGCCGTCTACTACCCGGCCTGTGTGAACCGGATCTTCGGCAATCCGGACGGCGAGCGGGGCCCCTCCCTCCCGGAGGCCGTGGTCGCGGTGTCGGCACGCGCGGGGAAGCCGGTGTGGATCCCCGACGACGTGGCCGGAACCTGCTGTGCGACGATCTGGCACTCCAAGGGGTACGAACGCGGCAACGAGGTGATGGCGAACCGGATCGTCGAGGCGGCCTGGGGATGGACCGCGGGCGGGACGCTGCCGCTGGTCGTGGACGCCTCCTCGTGCACGCTGGGCATCGCGCACGAGGTCGTGCCGTACCTGACCGAGGACAACCGGGCGCTGCACGCCGAACTGACGGTGGTCGACTCGCTGGTGTGGGCGGCGGACGAGCTGCTCCCCCGGCTCGAGGTACGCCGCCGGGTCGGCTCCGCCGTGGTCCATCCGACCTGCTCGATGCGGCACCTGGGCGACGAGGACCGGCTGACGGAGCTCGCGCGGGCCTGCGCCGATGAGGTCGTCGTCCCCGCCGACGCGGGCTGCTGCGCCTTCGCCGGCGACCGGGGCATGCTGCATCCGGAGCTGACGGCCGCGGCGACGGCCCGGGAGGCGGCCGAGGTGACGGCGCGGCCCTTCGACGCGCATCTCTCGGCCAACCGGATGTGCGAGATCGGGATGGACCGGGCGACGGGACGCGGCTACGGCTCGGTGCTCCTCGCCCTGGAGCACGCGACACGGCCCTGACCTCCCGTCACACTCCGGGCAGAGCCCGGTGGAAGGCCCCTCACCCCGCACGGTGAGGGGCCTTTCGTCTGTTCGAGTGACGGTGGGCGCCCGGTGAGGCTCGGCGCGAGATCCGGAACAGTAAAGTCCAACTACCCATGACGAGAGTCCTGTAGGCGCCCTTGCGAACCTCCGGTCGCCGGGGCCAGGGTCCTGTGCGGGATTCATGAAACAGCCGTGCACGCAGCTCCGGGAGGTTCCATGAACGAGCAGACACCGCACACCCCGAGCCGTCGCAAGGTCCTCAGGACCACGGCGGCCGCGGCCGGGACGGGCCTCGGCATCGGCGCCCTCGGCAGCCTGAACGCCGAGGCCGCCGCGGCCGCCCCGGCGACCTCGCCCGAGGCCGCCACCGCCGCGACGCCCTCCGGCACCACCCGCAGGCGCCTCGGGCCCACCATGGCCGGGGTCCCCTTCCCCGGCCGCTCCACCGTCCGCGTCGCACTCGTCGGCCTCGGCAACCGGGGCAACGGCATGATCGGCCTCTACCTCGCCCTGCCCTGGGTGCGGGTGGTCGCCGTGTGCGACCCGGTGCGCGAGAAGGCCGAGCGGGCCTCGGCGAAGGTCGTCGCCGCCGGACAGCCCGCCCCGGCCGTCTACACCAAGGGCGAGGAGGACTACAAGAACCTCTGTGCCCGCTCCGACGTCGACTTCGTGCACGTCGCCACCCCCTGGGACAGCCACCACGCGATCGCCCGCGCGGCGATGCTGGGCGGCAAGCACGTCGGCGTGGAGTGTCCGGTCGCGATGACGCTCGACGAACTGTGGGACCTCGTCGACCTGTCGGAGCAGACCCGCCGCCACTGCATGCAGCTGGAGAACTGCTGCTACGGCCGGAACGAGATGCGGGTGCTGCGGATGGCGCACGCGGGCAAGTTCGGCACGCTCCTGCACGGCGCGGGGGCGTACAACCACGACCTGCGCGCGCTGATGTTCTCGCCGACGTACTACGAGGGCCCCTGGCGCAGGCTCTGGCACACGAGGCTGAGGGGCGACCTCTACCCGAACCACGGCTTCGGCCCCGTCGCCAACTACATGGACATCAACCGGGGTGACCGGGCGGTGAGCATCAGCAGCTTCGGGACTCCGGCCCTCGGACTCGCCGAGTACCGCGAGGAGAACATGCCGGCGGGCGACCCGAGCTTCAAGGAGACGTACATCGGGAGCGACCGGACGATCAGCCTGGTCCAGACGGCCCAGGGCCGGGTGATCCGCCTGGAGCACGACGTCTCCACCCCGCACCCGTACAGCCGGGTCAACAGCCTGGGCGGGACGCGCGGCGTCTTCGAGGACTACCCGGCCCGGATCTATCTGGAGCCGGACCACAAGGACGACCAGTGGGGCGACTTCTCCACGTACGCGGGCGAGTTCGACCACTGGCTCTGGAAGGACCACGCCAACCCGCCGGGCGGCCACGGCGGCATGGACTACATCATGGTCTACCGCCTGATGCAGTGCATGCGGCTCGGACTGCCGCCGGACTTCGACGTGTACGACGCCGCGACCTGGACCGCGCCGGTGCCGCTGAGCCACGCCTCCATCAAGGCGAAGGGCGCGCCGCAGGAGATCCCCGACTTCACGCGCGGTGAGTGGCGCAAGGCCCGCTCGGGCGTGGACTCGGTGAAGCCGGCCTGACGCCGGGGCTCCCGGCGCACGGTGCCCGGCCTCCGCGTACGGGGCCGGGCACCGTCCCGTTCAGCAGCGCCGCAGGTCCTGGGTGACCGTGCCCTGAACGGTCGTCAGGCTCCGGTCGTAGCAGCCCCCGGAGCCGTACAGCCGGTAGTGCTCGCGCGTGGTGCCGACCGCGTGCCGCTGGTCGCGCGGGACGCCGGTGGTGTACGTGGCGTCCCCGGTGTACGTGTCGTCGAGCCGCGACCAGGACAGGCGCCGTCCGTCGCGCAGGACGGTGGTGTCGGCGCGGTCCCCGAGGGTGAGGACGGTCCGCAGCCGGTCGCCCGCGCCGATCGTGGTCTCGCCGTCCATGGTGTACGTCCGGTCGGTGCGGGTGACGGTCCGGCCGCCGGTCACGGTCTCGCGGTCGGTCCAGCGCGCGGTGAACGCGTCCGGGTTCTCCCCCTCCCCCCAGCGGTGCGCGGAGGTGTGGGCGACGGTCCGGTCGACGGTGGTGGCGATCCGGCCGTGCGAGGTGTTCAGGTGTCCGGCGACGGTGAGCCGGTGGCCTGCGTCGGTGTCGAGCCGGTGGAGGGAGTCCGCGGTGCCCGCCGTGTAGACGGAGGAGTTGCGCGGGGCGGTCTCCTCGTGGCGGTCGAGGCCGCCGGTGACGACCCGGCTGCCCTCGTCCTGCCAGAGGAGCACGTTGGTGGGGGTGGACCAGCCCGACTGCCCGGCCGGCACGCCGGCGACGGTGACCTCCACGCGGTGGGCACGGCCGTCGTTGAGGACGGCGGCGAAGGGGGTCAGGTCGTAGAGGATCGGCTGGACGTCGAAGGCGCGCGGCCCGGGGGTGACGTACCAGAGGAAGGGGTTCGACCAGCCGCCGGTCCAGACGGTCGGGAAGGGCGCGGCGATGCCAGCGAGGCGTCCGTCGACGGAGACGCGGACCTCGCGGTGCGGTCCGTCGCCGGCCCGGCAGGAGTAGGGGGCGGCGTCGGGGACGGAGAGGTACCAGTACTCCTCGCAGCCGCCTCCGGAGCCGGTGGCGTACACCTCGGCGAGGACGCGCTCGGTGTTGCGCGGGGTGGTGAGGGTGGGGCCGGTGAGGGGGATCACCCGGTCGGGCGTACCGGCGGCGGGCTTCACCCGGCCCTGGGCGGTGTGGAAGGTGAGGGTGACGCGGACGTCGAGGACACCGGTGTAGGTCTCGTTCACGACATTGCCGATGAGCATCTCGACGGCGCCGGGGCGGCTGAGGGTGTCGCGGTAGCGGGTGACGTCCTTCTCGACCGACCAGCCGATGCCGTCGGGCGAGGGCTGTGGAGTGGAGGTGCGGAGGATCTCCACACCGCCGACGGTGAGGTACCCGAGGCGGTCGTACTGGCGGCCCTTCACGCTCCCTTCGAGGCGCAGGACGACCTTGTTCCAGCGGGTGCCGCATTCCTTCGGCGGGGCGTAATCCCCCTGGTAGGGCGTGAAGTCGCGGAACCGGGCGGCGGCGAGGGTGATCTCGCAGCTGCGGGTGCCGGGGGTCTCGACGGGCGGGGCGGCGGTGACCGGGTCGTGCCAGTCGGTGGTGAACTCGGCCGGGGGCGTCGGGCCGTTCGGGCCGTCGGCGGCGGCCGGGTGGGCGGTGAGGAGCGCGCCCGCGGCGAGGACCAGGCCGCTGAGCATGCTCATGATCTTGAGTGATCTCATGGGGCTGGAGTGAAGCGCGCTCGGCGCCGTGCGGTCCAGAGGACGATGAGCGGACATGGCGCGATCTGTTCCCCCGTGTGGAAAATCGATTGCCGCGCCTGGGGGAAGACGCGAACCTTGCACGGCTTTCCCCGCCGTCGCACACCCCCGGCGTGCGTTCCCCCCAGACGAGACCCGGAGACCCTGGGACGCCATGCAGATTCGAGATCTACCCTTCGCCGACCCAGGGGTCCCCGATGTCCGCTCGGGCACGCGGTTCCTCGTCTGGCTCGGCCGTCAACAGCTCGGCGGGCAGGTGAAGTCCATGCTGTGGGGACTTCTGCACCACCTGGGCATCGCCGGACTGCCCCTCGGCATCGGCATCGCCGTGCAGTCGGTCGTGGACCGCGACGGCGGGCGCCTCGGGCTCGCCGGAGTGCTGCTCGTGGTGCTGGGCGCCGCGATCTCGGTCGGTGACGTGATGCTGCACCGCACCGCCGTCACCAACTGGATCACGGCCGCCGCCCGCGTCCAGCAGCTCCTCGCCCGCAAGACCGCCGAACTGGGCTCCGTCCTGACCCGGCGGGTCGCCGCGGGCGAGGTCGTCGCCGTGTCCACCGGCGACGTGGAGAAGATCGGCTGGTTCGTCGAGGCCCTGTCGCGCTTCGCCGCGGGCGCCGTCGTGCTCGTCTTCATCTGCGTCGGCCTCGTCGTCTACCAGCCCGCCCTGGGCGTCGTCGTGGCCGTCGGCGTCCCGATTCTCGCCCTCTCCGTGCTGCCGCTGCTCCCCCGCGCCACGCGCCGGGCGGACATCCAGCGCGAGAAGGCGGGCAAGGCCACCGAACTCGCCTCCGACACCGTCGCCGGGCTCCGTGTGCTGCGCGGCATCGGCGGCGAGGAGCTGTTCCTCGGCCGCTACCGCGCCGCCTCGCAGGAGGTCCGCGCGGCCGCCGTGCGCAGTGCGCGCATGTGGGCGCTGATCTCCGCGATCCAGGTCGTGCTGCCCGGCATCCTGCTCATCGCCGTGGTGGCGTACGGCGCCCGGCTCGCGTTCGACGGCCGGATCACGGTCGGCGAACTGGTCACCGTCTACAGCGCGGTGGCCCTGACCTACCACCCGCTGCGCAACTTCGAGGAGATCGCCATGGCCTTCTCCTTCTCCCGGCCGTCCGCGAAGCGGGCCGCCCGGGTCCTGGCCCTGGCCCGCACGACCGGCACGGCCACCGGGGCGGACGGGGACGGGGACCGCAAGGCGATCGGTGACCTGTACGACCCGCTGACCGGGCTGCTCGCCCCGGCCGGCCGCTTCACCGCGGTCGTCTGCGGCGACCCGGACGTGGCCGGACGGCTCGCGGACCGGCTCGGCGGCCACCCGGCCGATCCGGGCGAGGACCACACCTCGGTGCTGCTCGGCGGGGTGCCCCTCGACGAACTGCCGCTGGACACCGCCCGTACGGCCGTCCTCGTCCAGGACAAGGACCCGGTCCTGCTCTCGGGAACCCTCCACGAGCTGCTCGACGTGCCCCGCTCCGGCGACGTGCTCCCGGACCGGGCCCTGACCGCAGCCCGGTGCGACGACGTCCTCGACGCGCTCGCCCAGGCGTCCGTGGACACGGAAGGCGATCCGATGCGCACCCGGATCACCGAGCGGGGCCGGTCGCTCTCCGGCGGCCAGCGCCAGCGGCTCGCCCTCGCCCGGTCCTTGGTGGCCGACCCGGAGGTGCTCGTCCTGGACGAGCCCACTTCGGCGGTCGACGCGCACACCGAGGCGGGGGTCGCCACCGGGGTCGGCGCCCTGCGCACGGGCAGGACCACCGTGATCCTGGCCTCCTCACCGCTGATCCTGGACCGCGCCGACCGGGTCGTCCTGATCGACGAGGGCCAGGCCGTCGCCGTCGGCACCCACCGCGAACTGCTCGCCCGTGAACCCCGCTACCGCGCGGTCGTCACCCGCGAGACCGACGAGGAGCACGCCGCGACGGCACCGCCCGTCGAACGGCTCGACCCGCTCGACCCGCTCGACGGGGCCGCCGACGTCGAACCGGTCGGCGCACGCGACGCGACCGAAGCCGTCGAAGCACTGGAAGGGGAATCCGCATGATCGGCCTGGCACCACCGGAGTACGACCCGGCGGCCCCGACGACGGCGACGACACTGCCCGTCGCCGCCGACGCGACCGTCCGCGGCTACGTACGCGAGCTGCTGCGCCGCCACCGCCGGGCGTTCGCGCTGCTCATCGGGGTGAACGCGGTCGCCGTGGTCGCCTCGATGGCCGGCCCGTACCTGCTCGGCTCCGTGGTGGACAAGCTGGCCACGGGCGCGCGTGAACTCCATCTGGAGCGCACGGTCGCCCTGTTCGCGGCCGCCCTGCTCGTCCAGACCCTCTTCGTCCGGCTCGTCCGGCTGCGCGGGGCCATGCTCGGCGAGGAGATGCTCGCCGACCTGCGGGAGGACTTCCTCGTCCGCGCGGTCGGCCTGCCGCCCGGCGTCCTGGAACGGGCCGGTACGGGTGATCTGCTCTCCCGGATCACCACGGACGTCGACCGGCTCTCCAACGCGATGCGCGAGGC
Organism: Streptomyces sp. NPDC056480; assembly: GCF_042795405.1. Classification (NCBI taxonomy): domain Bacteria; kingdom Bacillati; phylum Actinomycetota; class Actinomycetes; order Kitasatosporales; family Streptomycetaceae; genus Streptomyces; species Streptomyces sp. NPDC056480. The sequence goes on from NZ_JBHTSA010000175.1 coordinate 11,512, forward strand.
CGTGCCCCAGCTGGCCATCGGCGTCGTGTGGGCCGGACTGCTGCTCGGCGGTCTCGCGGTCACGGCACCGCCGCTCGCGCTCGCGGCGCTGCTCGCCGCGCCGCTGCTCATCGTGGTCTCCCGGTGGTACTTCCGGCGGGCTCCGGCCGCGTACCGCTCGGAGTCGGCGGGGTACGCGGCGGTGGCCGCCGCCCTCGCCGAGACGGTCGACGCGGGCCGCACGGTCGAGTCGCACCGCCTCGGCGCCCGCCGGATCGCGCTGTCGAACCGGCGGATCTCGGAGTGGGTCGCCTGGGAGAGGTACACGCTCTTCCTGCGCTCGGTGCTCTTCCCCGCCGTCAACCTCACCCATACGACGGTGCTGCTCGCCGTGCTCCTGCTCGGCGGGGTGTTCGTCCTCCAGGGCTGGATCGACGTCGGTCAGCTGACGACGGGCGCGCTGCTCTCCCAGATGCTGGTGGACCCGATCGGCATCGTGCTCCGCTGGTACGACGAGCTCCAGGTCGCGCAGGTGTCCCTGGCCCGGCTCGTCGGCGTCCGTGACATCGAGCCGGACGCGGGCGACACGGAGGTCCACCCCGAGGGCCGGGCCGTCCGGGCGGACGACGTCCGGTTCGGCTACCGCGAGGGGGTCGACGTGCTGCACGAGGTGTCCCTGAAGGTGGCCCCCGGCACCCGGCTCGCCCTGGTCGGCCCGTCCGGCGCCGGCAAGTCGACCCTGGGCCGCCTCCTCGCGGGCATCTACGCCCCGAGGACCGGCTCGGTCACCCTCGGCGCTGCCGAACTGGCGCGGATGCCCGCCGAGCGGGTCCGTGAGCACGTGGCCCTGGTCAACCAGGAGCACCATGTCTTCGTGGGCTCGCTCCGCGACAACCTGCTCCTGGCCCGGACGGGGGCCGCGGACACCGAGCTGTGGGCGGCGCTCACGGCGGTGGACGCGGAGGTCTGGGCACGGGGGCTCGACGAGGGGCTGGACACCGAGGTCGGCTCGGGCGGCCGTTCGCTGACCCCGGCGCAGGCCCAGCAGATCGCCCTGGCCCGGCTCGTCCTCGCGGATCCGCACACACTGGTCCTGGACGAGGCGACCTCGCTGCTCGACCCGCGCGCGGCCCGGCATCTGGAGCGGTCCCTCGGCCGCGTCCTGGACGGGCGGACGGTCGTGGCCATCGCGCACCGGCTGCACACCGCGCACGACGCCGATCTGATCGCGGTGGTCGAGTCGGGCCGGATCAGCGAGCTCGGCAGCCACACGGAACTGGTGGCGGCGGACGGGGCGTACGCGGCGCTGTGGAGGTCGTGGCACGGGTGACCGGAGGGCAGGGCCTCAACCTCGGCATCCAGGACGCGTTCAACCTCGGCTGGAAAC
>NZ_JBHTSA010000176.1:0-12661 GCF_042795405.1 Streptomyces sp. NPDC056480
GCCGGTTCCGACCCGCCCCCCCCCCGGCCCCCGTCGCGACCCCGCACACGGGACACCTCGCACGTCCCTGCGGGCCCCCTTGTCCCACTCCGGCGCCCGGTAGGAGATCATGGACTCCGGAACCCAGAAGGGACGGAACGGACGATGAGGCACCGCAGTGTCGCCGACCTGATGACGCCGACCGCGGTGGCGGTACAGCCGGGTACGTCGTTCAAGGAGATCGCGCGGCTCCTCGACGAGTACGGCATCACCGCCGTCCCGGTGGTCGACGACGAGAACCGGCCCGTGGGCGTGGTCTCCGAGGCCGACCTCCTGCGGCGGCACACCGCGAAGGACGGGCCGAGCACCGCGGAGGCCATGATGTCGAGCCCCGTCGTCACGGCCAGGCCCTCCTGGACGGCCGTGGAGGCGGCCCGTCTGATGGAACGGCACCGGGTGAAGCGACTGCCGGTCGTCGACGCGGAGGGAAGGCTGATCGGGGTGCTCAGCCGGAGCGACCTGCTCCAGCTGTTCCTGCGCCGGGACCGCTCGATCCAGGAGGAGATCCGGGAGGACGTGGTCGTCCGCATCCTGCGGCTCTCCCCCTCCGCCGTCCACATCGACGTCGACGAGGGCCGGGTGACGCTGAGCGGCACGCTGGACCGCGCGGGGATCGGCCCGATCCTCGTCCGGCTGTGCGAGACCGTGGACGGGGTGGTGGAGGTCGAGGACCGGCTGACGTACGAGAACGGGGCTGAGGCGCGGAGCGCCGAGCGCGCGGCGGAGGGCGGCGCGGCGTAGGCGCGGTTCGAGGCGCGCGGCGGAGGACGGCGCGGCGTAGGCGCGGTTCGAGAGTCCGGCGAGCCCCCGGCGCTGGGGCGGCGCCGAGAGCCCGGGGTAGCGGCGGGCCGAGCGCCTGGCGCAGGGACCGGTCGAGAGCCCGGGGTAGCGGCGGGCCGAGCGCCCGGCGCAGGCCGGGGGCCGGTCAGGGCGCGGACGCCCCCCGGCCCGGCGTGTCGCCCACGTGCCGCCGGAGCCTCGCCGCAGACACCCGCGGGCCGGTCAGGAGACCGCCTCCGGCCAGCCGTAGCCGGGTCCGGTGTGCTGGGGTACGGTCCCTGCGCCCACCGCCTCCATCTCCCGGTTGGCCTCGCGCATCAGCTTGCCGGCCAGGTCCCTCATCGCCCGGCTCGCCGCGAGCTCGTCACCGATCGCCGGAACGTCGACGTCCGACGGGTTGCAGCGGGCCGAGCCGTGACCCGTGAGGGCCGAGTTGCCGGTCAGGAGCCGGGCCTCGGCCTTGGTCCTGCCGTCCTCCTCGACCAGCTCCACGCCGACCGTCCACTCCAGGGTGCGGGTCATGATCTGCCTCCTCGCACAGCCGGCCTCGCGCGACCGAGGCGCGGCCCCTTCCGATACCTCCAGGATCCATCGGCGGGCGCCGAGCGGCACGCCGCGCGACGGTGGCGGTCACGGAGCCGGAGCGCGGCCGCACGCTCGGTGGCCGGTCCCGGACTACGGGGCGCGGAAGAGGCGCGGGAAGCGTGGGGCCAGCCAGGGCTTGCGGCCCCAGCCCAGGGCCTTGCCGCGGGCGATCACGGGCCAGGGGTCGATGCGGCCCAGACCGAGGAGGAGGAAGGCGACCGGCTCGGTGAGGATCGTGCAGTCCGGGCGGGCGGGCGGCTCGTGGGTGGTCTCGACGGCGCCGTCCGTGACGAGGACGCCGAAGCTCGGGCCGCTCCGGAGCCGTACCGCGAAGCGGGCCGTCAGACCTTCGACGGCGGCCGGGTCGGTGACCCGGGGCATCGCCTCGATCATGAACGGCAGGGTGAGGTCGACCCGGTGCGCGTCGAGCATGTGGGGGCGTCCGACGGCCCGGGCCAGGTCGTAACCGTGCCCGAGCATGTGCGTCAGGAGGTAGGAGCCGAGGACGGCCGGGCGCATGGCTCCGAGCGGGGTGGCGAGCGGCTCCTCCGGATCGCGGTCCTCCACGGACGCCAGGAAGGCCTCGGCCTGCGCGGTGATCATCTCGGCGAGCGGGCCGGGTGCCCGCTCCTCGAATCCGGCGAGCGCTCGTTCGTTGGCCTCGGCGAGGCTCCCGGGGGTGCCGTCGCCGTAGGGGCGCTCGTGTCCGGCGGCGAGGTCGGCCATGAGGGCGTTGGCCTGCGCCAGGTGGGCGGCGGCCTCCCCGAGGGTCCAGGCGGACCGGGGTACGGGCAGTCCGGCCCCGTCCCCGCCGGGCGCGGCGCGCAGCACCGCGGCGATGTCCTCGGCCGTCCCCCGTATCGCCTCCGCGAGCCCCTCGGGCAGCACCCCGACCACACCCACTCGTCCCACTGTCACTCCGCACCCCTCCCGACCCGGCGGCCCCCTGTGAAGCACCGGTTGGTGAGGGACCGTACCAGTGAGTAGGTCCGTCGGCACCGGTCACGTCAGGCGTACGTCAAGGTTGGCCATGGTCGTATCAGCGCCTCGTCAAGGAGGGGCGGCCCGACACCCCGGGTGTCCTAGCGTCCGGGCCATGGAGCACCCCTTCGTCCCTCCCGCGCCGGCCGACGGAAGCGACGACGCCGCGCGCGGGTTCGTGTACGACAGCGCGTGGGCCGGTGAGGCCCGCGCCGCCGGCGGTTGCGCCGGGCTGCTGCTCGCGCTGTCCCTGACGGTGGACGCCGGCTACGGCGGGCTCACGCTGCCGAGCGCGGTCCTGTGGATCGCCCTGTCCGTCCTGCTCTTCGTGATCCTGCTGCCGCCCCGCGTCGCCGTGGCGCCGGGTCTGGTGACCGTGCGGACCCTGTGGGCCCGCCGTACCGTACGCACCGACCGGCTCGATCTCCTGCGCTGGCCCGACGGGATCGAGCAGCGCCTCGTCCTCGGCGACGCGGACGGCGGGCGGGCGGAGATCGCGCTGCGCGTCCTGCTGCGCGACCCGCGTCTGTGGCTGCTCCTGGAGGCGGACGCGCGGACCTCCCACGCGCGGGGGACGCTGCCGGGCACCCGGGAGCTCGACCGGCTCGCCCGCAGGGTCGAACGGGCCACCGTCGACTCGGTGTTCAGGATCTCGGGCCTGCGCTGACCCGCCCCGTACCGACTCGACCGCGCTGGACCGGCCCGTCGCCGGCCGGCGACGGGGCAAGGTCGCCGGCGCCCGTGGGCCGGCCGACCCCCGACGGCCGGCCCGGCGCGCCCCCGTCCCGGCGGGCTACAGACCGACGTCCCGGGCCCTGAGGTCCTCCAGCGTCTCCCTGCGCACCAGGAGTCGCGCGCGGCCGTCGAGCACGGCGACCACCGGCGGGCGGCCCACGAGGTTGTACGAGGAGGCCATCGAGAGGTGGTACGCGCCGGCCACCGGTACCGCGAGCAGGTCGCCCGGGTGGGTGTCGGCGGGCAGCTGCACGTCCTCGGCCAGGATGTCCCCGGCCTCGCAGTGGCGGCCGACGACCGTCACGCTCTCGCTGTCGGCCTGCGAGTGACGGCCGATCAGACGCGGGGCGTAGCGCACCCCGTACAGCGCGGGTCGCGGGTTGTCGCTCATCCCGCCGTCCACCGCCACGAAGGTCCGTCCGGGGGTGCGCTTGACCGCGAGGACCCGGTAGACGGCGACCCCGGCCGGTCCGGAGACCGCTCGGCCCGGTTCGATGACGAGGCGCGGGACGGGCAGGCCGGCGGCGGCGCAGCTCTCGGCCAGTTCGGCGCGGACCCTGCGGGCGAGCGCGGTGAGGTCGAGGGCGGGCTCGCCGGGGCGGTAGGCGATGCCGTGGCCGCCGCCGAGGTCGAGCTCCGGCAGGGTGATGCCATGGGTGTCACGCACCCTGGTCATCAGGCCGACGAGCCGCCGCACGGCCACGAGATACGGCTTGACGTCCGTGATCTGCGAGCCCAGGTGGCAATGGATTCCGGTGAGTTCGAGCTGCGGCTGGTCGAGTATCCGGGCGATGGCGTGCTGGGCGTGGCCGTCCCGGAGCGAGAGGCCGAACTTCTGGTCGTCGGAGCCCGTACGGATCTTCCGGTGGCCGCCCGCGCTGATCCCGGGCGTCACACGGACCATGACCTTCTGATGGCCCCCGGTACCGACAGCGGCGGCGATGCGCGCGATCTCGGCGGGGGTGTCGATGACGATCCGGCCCACGCCGAGGCGCAGGGCGGTGCTCAGGTCCTGCGGCGACTTGGCGTTGCCGTGGAGCAGGATCCGCTCGGCCGGGAAGCCGGTGGTGACGGCGAGCTCCAGCTCACCGGCGGAGCACACGTCGAGGCCGAGTCCCTCCTCCTCCACCCAGCGGGCGAGGGCGCGGCACAGGAAGGCCTTGGCCGCGTAGTGGATCTCGGCGTCGGGGAAGGCGCTGCGGTAGGTGCGGCAGCGTTCGCGCACCTCGTTCTCGTCCAGGACGTACACGGGCGTGCCGTGGCTCTCGGCGATCTCGGTGAGGGGCACACCGCCGACGAGGAGGGCGCCGTGGGGCAGCTCGGTGGTGGACGCGGGCCAGACGGAGAGCGCGTCGGCGCCGGGGGCGGCTCCGGCCGCGTCGCGGGGCCGGGTGTCGAGGGTGGTCATCTCCGGGTCTCCCGTCAGCTCGCGAGCACGGTCAGGGGCCGCGGCAGCGGCTCAGGCAGGGGTACGGAGGTGGTGGCGGGCCGCGGAGCCGTGAGGACCGGGTCGATCCTCAGCTCGCGGACGCCCAGCGGCTCCGTCAGGGCCCGCAGGGCGGGCTCCGACAGCGGGATCCAGGGCTGGTCGGCGCCCAGGACGGCCCTCAGCCGCGCCGGGGCGGTGAACGCGACGGCGGTCCTGCCACCGACCGGCGTGCGGAACAGCCGGGTCACGAGACCGCAGGTGCCCGGCCGGACGGGCACGCAGAGGCGTCCGGCCGGGATCGGTTCCCCAGGCTCCGGGTCGTCTCCGTACAGGGCGTCTGCCATGGGTTCCTCCCGAGGAGCGAAACACGGTCCCCGGCACGGTCGCGCCGGGGGTGTCCTCGACGCTATGCCCGGTGATCACCGCTGCCGGGTCCGCCCTGACGCGCCCCTGACGCGCGGGAGCCGAATGCATACACCCCGCTGACGCATCGCGGGGAGGCCGGACGCGCCACCGGGACCTCGTCGCGCCGGCACCCGCGTGCCGCCATCGGAGTCACTCCGCTCGTCTCTCGGCGCGGCTTCCGGAGCACGGCGCCGACGGTGGCCGGGGCGGCGACCGTCCGGCCTTTGCGCAGGCCAGGGGGTGGGCGTATTCCCGCGGAGCCATCGGAGTTCCCATGGCAGCCATTGGATTCCGCATTGGAAAGGTCTCCGGGACGGGGCTACGTTCGAGGACATCGCCACACCGCCGGTGCCCGCTCCGGGGCGCCGGGTGGGCGATCACCGCTCTCGGGCCGGAACCCGGCCCGTACCTCCCGGGAGAACCCTCATGCCCAAGATCCTTTTCGTGTTGACCGGCACCGACTTCTGGACCCTGGCCGACGGTACGAAGCACCCGACCGGCTTCTGGGCCGAGGAGGCGGCCGCGCCGTACGAGGCGTTCACGGCCGCGGGGTACGAGGTGGTCGTCGCCACCCCAGGCGGCGTCGTCCCGACCGTCGACAAGAGCAGCCTCGCCCCGGAGTTCAACGGCGGGCAGGAGGGTGCCGACAGGGTCGCCGCCGTCGTCGCCTCGCTCACCGAGCTCCAGCACCCGATCCGCCTCGAGGACGTGGACCTGGCCGACTACGCGGCCGTCTTCTACCCGGGCGGCCACGGCCCCATGGAGGACCTCGCGGTCGACCCGACCTCGGGCCGGCTGCTGATCGACGCCCTGGACTCCGGCAAGCCGCTGGCCGTCGTCTGCCACGGCCCGGCCGCGCTTCTCGCCGCCACGAAGGACGACGGCACCAACGCCTTCGCCGGCTACAAGGTCGCCGCGTTCACCAACGACGAGGAGACCCAGTCCGGTTTCGCCGACAAGGCGAAGTGGCTCCTGGAGACCCGTCTGGTCGAGGCCGGCGTCGACGTCCAGGTCGGTGAGCCGTGGGTACCGAAGGTCGTCGTCGACCGCAACCTCATCACCGGCCAGAACCCGGCCTCGTCCGCCCCGCTCGCGGACCGGGTCCTGAAGGAACTGGGCTGACGCCGAGCCGCTGCGACACACGGACGTTCCCGGCGGCCGGGCGCCCCGCACCCCGAGGGTGCGGGGCGTCTCCGTCATAGGGACACCGGTAGGCTTCCGGTGTGAGGCATACGAATCCTGATGGGACGGCCGGTGTTCCCCGCCCCGGTACGACGACGCCGGGGGTCGGTACGGGACCGGCGGACCTGAATCTGCTGCGTACCTTCCTGGCGGTCTACCGCTCCGGCTCGTTCACCGCGGCCGCCGGGCTCCTGGGCCTCTCGCAGCCCACGGTGACGACCCAGATCCGCTCTCTGGAGCGGCAGACGGGCCGCGAGCTGTTCGAGCGGCTGCCGCGCGGCGCCGCCCCGACCACGGTCGCCCACGACCTCGCGGCCCGTGTCGCCGCTCCCCTCGACGCGCTCGCCGGCGCGACCGGCCAGGACATCGCTCCCCACGAGCGGGCCGCCCCCGTTCACCTGGCGGGCCCCGCCGAACTGCTCTGCACCCGCGTCCTGCCGGCCCTGGCGCCGCTGGCCGCCGAAGGCGTGCGCCTGCGGATCACGCCGGGCCTCACCGAACCGCTCCTCGACGAACTGCGGGCGGGGCGGCACGACCTGGTGATCGCCACCTTCCGTCCGCGAGGACGCGCGCTGACCGCCGTACCGCTGATGGACGAGGAGTTCGTGCTCGTCGCCGCCCCCGCCTGGGCCGGCCTCGTCGGGGAGCGGACGGCGGCGGAGGGCCCGGCGGCTCTGCACGCCGTCCCCCTGGTCACGTACGCCGAGGACCTGCCGATAGCCCGTCGCTACTGGCGCCACGTCTTCGGCAGCCGGCTCTCGCACCCCGCCGCCGTCACCGTCCCCGACCTGCGCGGCGTCCTCGCGGCGGTCACCGCGGGGGCGGGTTTCACGGTCCTGCCCCGCTACCTCTGCGAAGCCGAACTGGCCTCGGGCGCCCTCGTACCGCTGCATCACCCGGACGACCCGCCCATCAACACCGCCTATCTCGCCCAGCGCCCCGGCCGCTCCGCCAACGCCGACGTCACCCGCGTCCGGGACCTCCTGATGGAGGCCGGACGCACCTGGTGACGCCGCGTCAGGACCCGGTTCCGGCGGATGCGGTGCCGATGGACGAGGTCTCGGCGGACGTGGTCCCGGCTGCCGACGCCGTGGCCGCGGTCGCCGCCGCGCGCTGCCAGGCGGCCTCCCGGAGAAGGCGCAGGCCGTTGAGGCCGACGAGGACCGTGGAGCCCTCGTGGCCGAGGACGCCGAGCGGCAACGGCAGGGTGCCCGCGAGGTCCCAGAGCACCAGTCCGGCGATGAACGCTCCCGCGATGACGAGGTTCTGCACGACCAGGCCGCGGGCGCGGCGGGAGAGCGCGACGACCGTGGGGACGGTGGCGAGTTCGTCGCGGACGATCACCGCGTCCGCCGTCTCCAGGGCGAGGTCGGAGCCCGCGCGGCCCATGGCGATGCCGGTGTGGGCGGCGGCCAGTGCGGGCGCGTCGTTGACGCCGTCCCCGATCACCAGGACCTTGCGTCCCGCCCTCTCCCATTCCTGGACGGCGGCGGCCTTGTCCTGGGGCAGGAGTCCGGCGCGTACGTCGGTGATGCCGACGTCGGCGGCGAGGCGGGCGGCAGCGCGCGGGTTGTCTCCGGTGAGCAGCGTCGGCGCGGTGCCGGTCAGCCCGGTCAGGGCGGCGACGGTGGCGGCGGCGTCCGGGCGCAGCCGGTCCGCGACGCCGAGGACGCCGACGGGCATGCCGTTGACCTTGACCAGGACGGCGGTGTGACCGCCCTCCTCCAGTTCGGCCGCGAGGGTCACGGCCGCGGTGGCGGCGCGGGCCGTGCGTGCGTCCTCCGCCCCGCGCAGGAGGCGGGCGGGGGCGCCGACCTCGACCGTGTCGCCGCCGACGGTGGCGGTGACGCCGACGCCGGGGGTGGAGCCGAAGTCCTCGGCGGGCGGGAGCCGATGGCCGCGGGCGCGGGCTTCGAGGACGACGGCGCGGGCCAGCGGGTGTTCACTGGGGAGCTCGGCGGCCGCCGCGAGGGCGAGGAGCCGGCCTTCGTCCGAGTCGCGCCCGCCGGGGACGGGGCGGACGGCCGTGACGCGCGGGGTGCCCTCGGTCAGGGTGCCCGTCTTGTCGAGGGCCACGGCGTCGACCTGCCCGAGCCGTTCGATGACAACGGCGGACTTGACGAGGACGCCGTGCCGGCCGGCGTTGGCGAGGGCGGACAGCAGCGGCGGCATGGTGGCGAGCACCACGGCGCACGGCGAGGCGACGATCATGAAGGTCATCGCGCGGAGCAGGGTGTCGGTCGGCCCGGCGCCGAACGCGAGCGGTACGAGGAACACCGCGAGGGTGGCCACCACCATGCCGAGCGAGTACCGCTGTTCGATCTTCTCGATGAAGAGCTGTGTGGGGGCCTTGGTCGCGGAGGCCTCCTCGACCATGCGTACGATCCGGGCGATCACCGAATCCGACGGATCCCGCTGGACCGCGACGCGCAGCGCACCGGTGCCGTTGAGGGTGCCGGCGAAGACCTCGTCGCCGGTCTCCTTGGCCACGGGCAGCGGCTCTCCCGTGATGGTGGCCTGGTCGACCTCGCTCGCCCCGTCCAGGACCCGGCCGTCGGCCCCGATCCGCTCCCCCGGGCGGATCACGAGGACGTCCCCGACCGCGAGGCCGGCGGTCGCGACCACCTCCTCGGCGCCGTCGCCCCGCAGCCGGGTCGCGGTGGCGGGGGCGAGGTCGAGCAGCCCGCGCACCGAGTCGGCGGTACGGGCGGTGGCCACGGCCTCCAGCGCTCCGGAGGTCGCGAAGATGACGATCAGGAGCGCTCCGTCGAGGGCCTGGCCGATGGCGGCGGCGCCGAGGGCGGCGACCACCATGAGCAGGTCGACGTCCAGGGTCTTCCGCCCGAGGGCCTTCAGGCCCTCCCACGCCGGTTCCCAGCCGCCGGTGAGGTAGGTGGCGGCGAAGAGCGGCCCCCACGTCCAGGCCGGGGCACCGAGCAGTTCCAGGGGAAGGCCGATGAGGAACAGCACCAGGGCGGCCAGCGCCCAGCGCGCCTCCGGCAAGGCCAGGACGCGGGTGCGTCGGCGTACGTCGGGGGATTCGGCGGGGGGCCGTGCGGGCGTGGTCAGGGTGGAGGCCATGACAGAGGGAGTCCTTCACGGGAGGTGTCGTACGCGCTCACCGTACAGGAACACTTGAACATCCATTCATGTATCGCCTTCCGTAGGATGGCACCCATGGGCCACGGAGTGAACGCACCGGACAGCAGCACGACGCCGCGCACCCGTCTGACCCCCGAGAACGCCCAGCAGGTCGCCACCACGCTCCAGGCGCTGTCCACCCCGTCGCGGCTGCTGATCCTGGCCCGCCTGCGCGAAGGACCGTGCGCGGCGACCGAACTGGCGGCGGCCGTGGGCATGGAACAGTCCGCCTGCTCCCACCAGTTGCGCCTGCTGCGCAACCTCGGCCTCGTCACCGGCACCCGCGAGGGCCGCTCCGTCGTCTACGCGCTCCACGACGACCACGTCGCGGGCCTTCTCGACCAGGCTCTCTACCACGTGGAACACCTCCGCCTCGGCATGACCGACGCGGCCGCGGCGACGCGCTGACGATCAGCGCAGGAGCGGGCCGTACGCCTGTCGCACGGCCAGGGACTCCATCTGCCGTACGGCGGGCAGCGCGGTCCTCACGGCGGCGCTCACGACGATCAGCAGCGTCGTCGCGCTGAGGGCGAACCGCCCGGCGGGTCCGTCGAGCACGGCGAGGGCGAGCACGGGGACGAGGGCGACTCCCGCCATGGCGAGCGCGGCGGTCAGCCCGATCCGTGACTGGACGTAGGCGATGTACTGCGCGGTCTGCGGCCCCGTACGGACGCCCGGTACGAACAGGCCCGAGCGCTTCAGCCGGTCGGCGAGGTCGGGGGCGGCGGGCTCGACGCGGGCCCGGAGCCCTACGTACGCGAAGACGACCAGAACGTACAGGGGCAGGAGCCACGGCCCGGCCGGCGCGGGCACCAGGAGCAGCAGCGAGGCCGGGATCATCACGACGAAGCCGTCCTGGCCGCCCCTGACGGGGACGTAGGTCGGTGTGGGGCCGAGCGCGCTGCGGCCGACCATCCGCTCGGCCCGCTGCAGGGGGATGCGCCGCTCGCTCCGCAGCACGACGACGACCACCGCCGTCATGGCCAGGAGGGCGAGGACGACGGCGACGAGCACGAGGGTGCCTCGGGCGCCCCCGGTCTCCCGGGCGGCGCTCGCGACCTGCCCCGGGACAACGGCGCCGAGTTGGGCGAGGAAGAGCACGGACAGCCCCTCGCCGACCCCGCGCGCCGTGATCAGCCCGGCAAGCCGGAGAACGACCGCCGTGCCCGCGGCCATGGTCGCCACCAGGGCGACGGCCACGACCGGGCCGTCCGCGCGGTCGTGGAGCAGGCCAGGGCCGCCGGTACCGCAGATGCCGGTGAGCGGGACGCACCCGCCGCCGGTCACGGCGCCCGCCACCCATACGCCGAAGCCGGCGGCCAGGAGGACGGCGAGCCATCGGGTCCAGCGCGCGATCACCGCGGCACCCTCGCTGCCGGCCGCCGCCAGAAGCCGGACGCGCGGGACCACCGGGCCCACCACCTCCATGACGAGCCGGGCGGCGAGGACGGGCACGATCCCGAACGTGACCACCGAGAGCTGCCCGAGACCTCCTCCGGTGAGCAACTCGACGAGCCCGTGGAGCCGTTGCCCGCCCCCGTCAGCCTCGGCCGCCGCACTCCCGGCCGTCGCCGCGGCGCTCGTCGACGCTTCGCCGCGTACGCCCGGGAGGGGCAGGTTCTGCCCCAGCCGGAACAGCACGACGGCGAGCAGGGTCCACAGCAGTCTCCTCCGCACCGCGGACACGCGCAGTACGCGTGCGAGCATGACCGACTCCCCCGTCCGTCCCCACTGCCACCGGACGGCCCGTATCCGCCCCTCCGAACGCTCGCCGCTGCGGGACGCGCAGTCAACTCCCTTACAGGGAAGGCAGGGAAGGGACGGAGGAGGGATGTGGGGGTCGACGCGCGTCCGCCCCTCGGCCGCGAGGGCCAGGACATCCGCCGGGGGCGGGGACGGTCAGCAGACCGTGCCGGGCCGTACGGCCGTGGCCTTCAGGAGGTCACGCACCAGATCGAAGTCGATCCGCTCGGGCCTCCTGAACCGCAGACACCCCTTGCCCATGTCCTGCCCCGCGAGCCTCTCCGTGAAGGCGTCACGGACGTCGCCGCGCATCAGATAGAAGGAGATGTACTGCTTCTGACTGGCGAAGGCGATCTCGGCGCTGCCGTCCCGCTCGTAGACCGGCATGCCGTACGCCATGGACTCCGTGAAGCCGGCCAGCTCCTCCCGGCACAGTTCCCGCAGCCGCCGCAGCGCCTCCTGCCGGGGCGCGGGCGCCTCGGCGAGGTAGCCGTCGACGTCTTCAGCGTTGCTCTGGACCATACGACGAGCCTACCGACGCACCGCGGCGTATGAACATCACGTTGCCGCCGAGCCCCGGCCGTCCGGCCCGCGGACGCGGTCCGGTACCGTCCGGGCGGCGGCGCAGGCGGAACGACGGGGAGCCCGGTGGACTGGACGGTGTGGGCGGGCCTGGTCGCCGGGCTGCTGATCGCGGTGGTGACCGCGCCGGTCGGCGTGTCCGGGGCGGTGTTCCTGCTTCCGGTCCACCTGAGCGTCTTCGGCGTACCGAACCCGGCGATCACCCCGACGAACCTCCTGTACAACGTGGTGGCCGGACCCGGTGCCCTGTGGCGCTACCGCCGCGACGGCACGCTGCGCGGTCCTCTGACCCGGCGGCTGATCGCCGGCACGCTGCCGGGAGTCGTCCTCGGCGCCGCGATCCGCGTCTACGCCCTCCCGGGCCCGGAGGTCTTCCAGTTGCTCGTGGCGGTCCTCCTGCTGCCCCTCGGACTCTGGCTGTGCGCCCGCACACTCGCCCCCGCACACCGCACCCCGGCCCCCGCCCGTACCCGCGACTCCGGCGAGGACCGTCCGCTCGACCTCGCCGTCGCACCGGCGGAGCCGCGGCCGGCCGTACTCACCGCACTGGCCGTGGGGGTGGGGGTGTTCGGCGGGATCTACGGCATCGGCGGCGGCTCGCTGCTCGGGCCGATCCTGGCCGCCCGCGGCCTGCCCATGAGCCGGGTGGCGCCGGCCGCGCTCGCCGCCACGTTCGCGACCTCCCTCGTCGGCGCGGCCGCGTTCGTGGCACTGTCCCTGGCCAGCTCGGGCGACGTCGCCCCCGACTGGTGGCTCGGCCTGGCCTGCGGGCTCGGCGGACTGGTCGGCGGCTACCTCGGCGCCCGCCTCCAGCCCCGCCTGCCCGAGACGGCTCTGCGCCTGCTGCTCGGCGTACTCGCCGCCGCGATCGGCGCCTTCTACGCCGCCCGGTCCGTCGGATCCCTCTGAGGGGCCGGGGCCGCCGGGCCCGCTCCACGACAGGACGCTCCACGAGAGGACGCTCCACGAGAGGACGCTCCGCGTCGACGGCGGCCGGCCGCCGTCACCACGGGTGTCACGACACCCCGGCGGAACCCCGACGGCGCCCGCACGAAGCGC
>NZ_JBHTSA010000177.1:0-12643 GCF_042795405.1 Streptomyces sp. NPDC056480
GGCCTGGGCCTCGCGCTGGACGGTGTCCTCGGCCGCGGTACGGGCCTCCCACACGCCGGCGATCGCCAGTCCGAGCACGATGGCGTACACGACGCGACCTCAGTGGGCGATTCGGCCGAGGTCGCCCGCCACGCCTGCACCGGACTCGGCTATCTGCTCCTGCGATGTGCCCGGGCCGGGACCGCGCCGGACCAGGCGACCGAGTCGGCCCGGCGCGAGCTGACCCGCCTTGCCCGCGAGGGCCGGCGGTGCCCTTGCCGCGGAGGCGGTGGGGGCCCTGCTGCGGGCCGGGGACGGCCGGGTCGTGGCGTCCTTCGAGGACCCGGACGAGCCGGGTCCGGGGGCGACCGCCCTTCTTTGGGGGCTCTGCCGGGCGATCGACCAGTTTTTCGTCGGTCCGGACTTCCACCGGACGGTCGCACGGGCTGCGGACTTCGTCACCCGGCCGCCGGGACTGGCGGGGGCGGACGCCGTCGACCACACCGACCGTCTGGTCCGCGCGCTGGCCGGGCGCGCCGAGCGCGAGCTGGCGGAGGCGGCCGACCCCGAGAGGCAGCACCGGGCCGGGAGCCGCCCCGGCTGGACCCACAGTCTGAACGTGCTTGCCGAGATCGGAAGCCGCCATCCCGCCGGGCTGCGCGTCCTGGTCGGCGGGGACGGCGGCCGCTTCACCGGGCTACTGCGCTCCGCCGCCCAATCGTCCATCTTCACGATGCGGCTCGCCGCCCTGCGGCTGCTCCTTCTGCTCGGCAAGGGCGACCGCGCGACGGTCGGGACACTACTGGCGGCAGCGGGGGACACAGAGACGGTACTCAGCGCGCTCTTCGCCGAACTCCGCTGATTCGACCGGGCCGAACCAGACGGCCTGGCCGCAGCCCCTTCTGACAGACCCCGGCAGCGCGTCGGCGGGCCCGGACGGCCGTACAGATGCTGGCCGCCACGGCCGCCCTCGGCGCCGGCCTGCGCAAGCAGGCCGGCGAAGACCTTCCCCCCAGGTGCCGCCGCCGGCCAGCATCCGCAGCCGGTCGCGGGCGCCTTCCCGCAACCCGAAGCGCTCAGGCAGGTCCGCCCACGGCCTCCCGGTGTGGTACCTGAAAACACGATCGCGAGACCGCCGTAGACGTCGAGGGCTGCCTGCTCCTCGGCCTGCACCGCACGCAAACGGGTACCGAGCACTGTCACTCGTCGGCGTACTCCGCCTCCGGCCCGGCAATCACACCCGCACCCGCACCCGCACAAATAGGCTTCCAGGCGTCAGCAGCGGTAACCGCTGGCGATCTAAACTCGAATCCGATTCATACAGAAGGATTCTTGCGCCGGTCACCCGCACTACGCACCATACCGTTTGCAGCAGGAGATGATTCTGCAGGCAAGGTCATCTCCTGCCGCAGAACCACCCTCCGGGCGCTGCAGGGACTCAGCCAGTCCGCCACACCATCGTTCCGGATTCAGCCCCAGCCGGGTGCGCGCTGATTCTTTGACCTAAAGGGGAGCCGATAACCAAACCGGACCCGGACCGTCAGGGGAACACTTCTCCGTCGATCAGTCTGACAATTCTAGCTGGTCCGGTGGCCGGAAACTTCGGGGCGGCTCAAATTCCTGGAGTGAGGGGTCGGTGCGCCAAGCGTGCCGGCGAGTTCGCGGCGAGTGGTGACGCCGAGTTTGGCGTAGGCGTGCTGGAGGTGGTTATCGACGGTGCGCACCGACAGGTGCAGCATCGCGGCGATGTCCTTGCTGGCGGTGCCATCGGCGGCGAGCAGGGCGATCTCCTTCTCCCGATTCGTGAGCGCGGCGGTGTGGACGGTGACGAGAAGGGGGGTGCGGGCGCCTTGGCAGCGTGCTGCGCAGGATTGGGCGCGTTGTGTGGCGGCGGCGGCTTTGCGGGCCCGGCCGGCTCGTTGCCAGGCTGCGGCTGCTTGAGTGGCGGCTTCGGCGGCCAGTAGGTCCGCGCCGATCGTTTCTAGTTCGGCAGCAGCGGCCTGCAGGCGTTCGGGGTTGTTTGCGGCCAGCGCGGCCGCAAGGTGGGCCCGGGCCGGGGCCAGTGTGCCGTCGCACTGCGCGGCGAGTTGGGAGAGGCGGTCCTGGACGTCGGCGGCGGCGCCGAGGCGGGCCGCATCGGTTAGGAGCAGCGCCTCGCTGGCGACGCAGCCGGTTGCTTGGGCGCCCTTGGCCGCCTGGATAAGGATGGACCGAGCTTGCTCAACATGGCCGCGCGTTGCGTGCAACCAGGCTTGTCCCAGACTCTCCTCCCCGGGCGGCTGAAAACCCATGGACAACCGTGGCGAGTGGTCATGCTCGGTGAGTGCGGTCTCAGCTGCGTGTTGATCGCCGAGCACCGCCGCGCAGGCCGCGAGCCCGCTGAATGATGGTCGCAGCGCCATCTTGTGGTCAATGGCGCGGGCGCGGGCCGCCGCGTTGGCGTACCAGTAGCGAGCTCGGGCGGGATGTCCCGCCAGCCACTGGGCGCGGGCGGTCAAGAGTGACAGCCAGATCGCCGCGAGGGGGCTGATCCGGGACGTGGCGGTGTCGGCGCATTCGCCGATGCGGGTGGCCTCGGCGAGGTTACCATTGTCACTGAGTGCGAGTATGAGGGGAATCCGTTGGACGGCGGCGTGGGATACCAGGGCGCCTTCGTCCACGTGCATGTTCGCGGCATATGCGTGCTCTGCCCAGGCTATGGCTTCGTGCGTGTGGCCGAGCATCGCCAGCGCGGTGGTCTTGCTGAAGGCGCCTCGTAGCCAGGCGCCGTCATCCGGGGCCACGCTGATGTCAGCCTCCAGGTCCTCCAGCAGGGTTAGGCCTTCCCTTGGCTGGCTGACCATGGTACGGATGAACGCTTCGGCCGTCCGCAGAATGTGGCGCTCGGTGGCACTGACAGCGTGGGCCTGGGCGTCTTGGTTGACGGCCAACGCTTGTGCAGGGGGAAAGTTTCCCCACACCATGTTCCTGGTTCGCCCAAGCGTTGCGGCGAGTCTTTCTCGCTCATCGGTAGCGCCTTGGCCAACCTGGGTGAGAAGAGTCTCAGCCTGGTCCCAACGACCCAGCTGGAACAGCACCTCGGCAAGGATAAGGCGGGTAGCGGTCGTGTAGTGCTCTTCAGGGATAGTCCGGAGAAGAGCCAGAGCTTGGGGATAGTCGCGTGCGTGGCGGGCGAGGGTGGCCGCTCGGAGGAGTAGTCCGGGGTCGGCGGTGCCGGTGGCGGCCAGCTGCCAGCTGGCGATGCGCAGAGCGTCGTCACGGCGGCGCGCTCCGTAAGCCTGGGTACGGTCAGCCTGCTCCAGCAGAAGCGTCCGGCGGCGAAGAGCAGGAATGCTTTTGCGCAATTCCTCGCCGTACAGGGGGTGGGCGAGTCGCAGAATGGTACGGCGGCGGTCGGTGAGGATCTGCATGAGCCCGGTTTGTTCCAGCGCTTCCAGCGCCTCTGGCTGGGAGGCGTGTTCGGCATCGGTCAGCGGCAATGCTTCAGTGAAGGCCAGCAGCTCCAGGACTGGGCGGGCGGCTGAGTCGGCGGCCTCTAGCCGGGTCCTGATCAGCTCCGTCAGTTTCGGGGTACCGGTCGGCCGACCTTCGGCCAGTTCCCAGATCTCCCCGTCGCTGACCAGTGCCCTGGACTGCAGGGCGCCCTGGACCAGTTCATGGAGGTAGAGCACGTTGCCGCCGGAGGCGGTGTACAGGTCGTGCAGAGTGCGACGGCTGACCGGGCCCTGAAGGGCCGCGCGCAGAACGGTCTCGGTCTGCTGCCGGTCGAATGGAGTCAGGTCCACGCGATACACCGCACCCCCGCCGGTCAAGGCGTCGACGGTCTCACCGAGCGGTTCGCTGGTCCGGACGGTGGCGATCAGCCGCACCACCCCGGCGTCGATCAGCTGGCGCAGCAGCACTGCGGAGGTGGTGTCCAGCAGGTGCAGGTCGTCGACGCACAGGGCCCAGCGGCGATTACGGCCTGGGCCGGCAAGCGCGGTAGCCACCGTCGCGAAAGCCTTGACAGGGTCGGACAGATCCACACCGGGTGGGATCAGGTGGGCGATTGCGCCCAGCGGTACAGCGGCGGCCGCTGCCGTCGCTGTGGCCCTTCGCCCCTTCCACCCGTCGCGGATAGCCCGAGCCAGGCACTCCTCAGCCAGCCTGGACTTGCCCACCCCGGCCGGACCGCAGATCACCACGCCGCGGCAGTGTCTATCCACCCACGCAGCCGCGATCTCCTGCAGCTGGCTTTCCCGGCCGGCCAGCGGCCACGGTGACAACTGCTGTCGTTGCGTGCTCATGGCAGTCTCCTGGAGTGCTCCAGGCGGCCGAGGACGATCTCGCTGAACTTCTCTTAAGACTACTCAGTCAGGTGGCATCCTGGCGAGCGAGTGTGCTTCTCGTCCGGTGCTTGGTGATCATCGTCGCGTGGAGGTGAATGATCACGCCGCCCCCCTGCCGTTCCTCCGCAGCAGAGCTATCCGTCCGTCGCTTGCCAGAATGCATCAACTCGCGCGTTGAACGCTTCCGGCGACTCCTGGAAAGGCCGGTGCGCCTCGCCTTTCAGTACTTCGAAGGCCGCTCCCGGAATTTCCTCAGCTACTACCCGTCCGAACCGGGGGGGTGTGACTATGTCCAGATCGCCGGCTAGGACGAGAGTGGGTGCCGCGATCCTCGACAAGCGCTCGAGGGTGTCGTTCCCCGTGAATGCCTCCAGCTGACGCTGGAAGTCTTCAGGCGATTGGGGGTGAGGAGACTGCAGCATCTCATGGATGATCCGCTCCACAGTGCCGTCGTTGTGAGCGCGCGGCGTATATATCCACAGCAGGAACGCTTCCAGCATGGCTTGCGCATCCGGTGCCTCCGTCGCAAGCCAGCGCCAGAACCGGATCACCGAAGCCAGGTATGTGTCCTCACGAGCCCATGTGCTTACCAGCACGAGACTCCGGACAAACTCGGGGTGCCGCAACGCAAGCTCCTGTGCGACCATGCTGCCGCCCGAAAAGCTCGCGACATGGGCGTTCTCCACGTCGAGCGCCTTGAGAATTCCCATGGCATCGTCTGCCATCACCGCCAGCGACAGCTGCTCGTCCCGTAGCGGGGTGCGCCCTGTGCCTCGATTGTCATAGGCAATCAGCCGGTACCGCCCGGAAAGGCCATCCATCTGAGCTTGCCACGCCTCGGCGGGATCACCCAGCCCCGCAATCAGCAGCACCGTCGGCCCTTCGCCCCGGCTCTCCACCCAGATCTCTGTCCCATTGACATCGACGAGTTCACCCATGAGATGCACCTCCACCACCCATCATTACCCGTATCACCCTCGCGCGCCCACCGGTACTACAGGTGAGGTTCGTGTCGCTTGCGAGCGTGACTGAAAGAGCGTGTAAGTCCGTGATGCGATGCGACAGCCGGGCTCGGCCTCGGGCCTGTGGGCCAGGCGGATCGGACAAGTCCTGGCAGACAAAGACCAAGCGGTGCGTCCGCGGCAACCGACGCGATGGTCGAGCGGTTGCTCGACAAGGCTGATGCCTTGGGGGCGGCCCTGCTCGGTGAGGGCGGGCTGCTGATGGAGACCACCAGGGCCGTCCTGGAGGGCCCTGGAAACCTAGAAGAGCGAACGGCCTCGGCTACGGGCGAGGAGATCGTGCTGGTCACGCCTCGGGGAACTCCCGCGACGGGGCCCCGCCCAAGACCGCCCCTGACCGATGCCGGCGCGATCGCCCTGACGGTGCCCCGGGACCGCAACGGCGAGTTCGGACCCCGGCTGGTGCCGAAGAACGGCCGCTGGCTGGCCGGGTTCAACGACCGGATCCTCTCGCTGTATGCCCGCGGGATGAGCGTGCACGACATCCGCCTCCACCTCGCCCAGCTCTACGGTGTCGAGGTCAGCCCCGACCTGACCAGCAAAGCACCGACGCGGTGGTGGATGAGCTGGTGACCTGGCGGAACCGGCCCCTCGATGCGGTCTGGCCGATCATCTACACCGACGCTCTGCGGGTGAAGATCCGGTCCGGATCCGTGACCTCGAAGCCGGTCTACCCGGCTGTGGGCGTCGACATGGACGGCCGCAAGGGCGTCCGCCTGTGGTTCGGCGCCGAGGCGTCGGTTCGCCCGCCCACGCCTCGCGCAAAGCACTGCTGTGCGATGCGGCCACGCGCTTGGTCACCTTGGCGCACGGCGCCGGATGCCTCACCGATGAGGAGGCAGCCACGGTCAGCCATCCGCACGCCTGAGCCAAGAGGCCAGCGTCTGCGCAGGAGAAGCTCGATGCGCTTCTCCCCCGGACAGATCAGCCGGAGCCGTCGTGGGGAGCGGTCCGGCCGTCCCTGTCGTCGCTGGGCGACGTCGCGCGCTACGAGATCCAGCCCGCGGTCCGCCACTTCAACATGCTGCCATTGTCCTGCGACTATCCCGGCCGACCGTCGTGGGAGCGGAAGAATGATCCGGCCGTGGTGGACCCCGCGGGCATCCCGGCTTTCGCCGAGAGCCTCCCGCACGACGTACGGGCCGCTTTGAGCACGCCGGAAGCAGTCGCGCAGCTCCTCGCCGGCGGGGAGGGCAGCCAGGTCCTGGAACAGGATCAGTACGCGCTGCTGCAGGGCTGCCAGGTGCCGCCGACCAAGGACGAACGCCTCGCGCAGGACAGCATGGATGCCGAATGGGCGTCGCGCTGGGTGCTGGGCCGCGTCGCAGAACTGGGCTGGTCTCCCGAGCTCTTTGCCGGGTTCGACACCTACCGCGTCGTCTGCCCGGCTCCCATCTCTCCAGGCGATGTCGATGTCGTGGTATCGCTTGAGGTACATCTGGATCTTCATCGGGCCGAAGTGGCACTGCTGCCGCAGGTAGACGATCTTGCTGACGACGTCGGCCTGGGTGGCGTGGGGGCAGTGATGGGGCTTGCTGGAGCGGTCCCGCAGGCCCTCAAGGCCTTCGTCCTGGTACCGACGCAGCCACTTGTAGAAACAGGTCCGGCTGATGCCGTAGTAGCGGCAGGTCAGCGCGACGTTGCCGGTGATTTCCTCGGCGTGGCGCAGGACCGCCAGGCGGTGCTGCGCCTGGCGGTCCTGCTGCTGTTGCAGCGAAGGGGGCATGGCAGATCTCCGTAGTGGCCGGAGACCCGGAGTGTCAACAACGTCCGGCAGTTTTATACCTAGCTGTTTCCCGACAACGGGCGAAGCGGCCCGTCGGCCCCTACCCCGGATAGATGCATCGTTTGGAGAAGGCTTTTCGGGCAAAACGTCACGGGCCACCGTCCATTCGATCAGAAGGTCGGACACGGTCAGCCTGCCACTTGCCCGCTTGAGCTGTTTATTCCGTCCGTCCATGCTCTCGTAGAGGAGTTTGGGAAATTGGCGTTCGTTCAGAATCTCTTGGGTGCCATCCAGGGTTTCGAAGTTTAACTTGACAGATCAACCATCATTTGATCAAAGACCTAAATCGGCGGTACTGGTGCCACGTGTTTCGGTGACCTTCGGTACTCGACGCTTGGCCAACAGAACTGCAGTCAGATGGCATCCTGTTCCTACCGCAGCCAGGACCACGTAAGGTGTGGTGATTGTCGTGAAATGGCAGGCGAGGTTGACGGGATAGGTGGCGAGCGTCATGTTGCCCAGTTCCCGCAGTGATTCCAGGTAGGCCCCCGGGCTGATTCGGTCAGCCCAGTGGTCGAGCAGGCGGCGTGATCCTTGGTGGGTGATGAGAGAGACCTCGCTGCTGCGAACGCCATTGCGGTCCAGTAGCCGGTTCACCAGATCAGGCAGCCCGTCCAGGAGGATGCTCTGGTACACCTCGCTGCCGGCAGCCTCCATGCTGTAAGTGGGTATGGGCAGTCCCTGCGCATCCAGAGGCAGGTGGGCGGTGCCGCTGGCGCCCACAAACCGCGTCGTCATGGTCAGGCTCAGGTATTGGTCGCTGTGCGTCCGCGTGGCGTGGTCCACCACCTGCAGTGAGCCCGAAGGGCCGACAACTGCGGCGGCGGCGGCGTCACCAGCCCCGAAGGCGTGGCCTTTGCTGTAGTCGAGGTGCTGTGTCCAGTTCGATCCGCACACGATGAGTATGTGCCGGGCATTTCCAGATACGACTGCTTCCGTGGCCAGCACAAGAGCCGTCAGGAAATTCGAGAACTCGCTGTTGATCGGGACCACCAGAGTCTCATGAGACAGCCCGAGCATGTGGTGGACCCGGTAGAGGGTGTTTGGGGTGACGTGGTCGGGCACAGACCCGTATCCATAGATACGGTCCACCGATTCCGGACCGATTCTGGCCTGAGCAAGGGCCTTGCGGGACGCGTCAGCCATGTGTGTTTCGATGCGTTCCCCGTCGGCCAGGCAGCGCCTTTCGCGTGCGCCCGTGAAGAAGGCAACCGTATCGAACCCGTCATTGTCCGCAGGATCGCGAGACAGTCGGCTGAATACAGGATCGTTGTTGTGGCGAAGGGTACTGGGCAGGGAGTACCCGCAGCCGAGGATCCCTGCGGCGGCAGGTGTCGTTCCGGACATGACGTCAGCCGTCCCCGCCGGAAGCAGGCGTTTCCCGGTTGAACGCAGTACGCAGCGTGCTGATTCGCCCCGCGAGAGCCCAGGGGACCTCGTCAGGGTCGACGCGCACGTCGATCACGGAAGGGACAGAAGAAGCCAGGGCGTTGAGCAGGGCATCCTCGAACTGAGTGAGCGACTGAACTGCGAAGCTCTCGGCACCCAAGCCTCGGGCGACCACAGCGATGTCTATCGGGTTGTGGTACATGGCGCTGACGGAGCGTCCGAATATCCCCTCGTGGATGTTGTGGACCATCGCGTTGCCCGCGTTGTTCAACACGATCCACACTATGGGCAGTCCCAGTTCCACGGCAGTGTGGATCTCCATGCCGGCCATGGCGAAGGCGGCGTCACCTGTCAGGGCTACCACGGGCCGGTCTCCGGCAGCGATGTACCCCCCGATGGCGGACCCTGCGCTGGAGCCCATGGACGCAACGTTAAGTGAAACGTGTATAGCGGCTGGGGGGCGGCTCACAAAGTTCTGGCCCATCCAGCTTGCGCAGTTGCCGTTGTCCACGAACACCATTGCGTCTTCGGGGAGCAGCCGGCTCATGAGGGTGACGACCGCCGATGCGAGGAGCGGGTCATGATCCTGCAGGGGCGTTGCCAGCGCAGGCGGGGCCATCGGCGCTTTGGCTGGCGCAGGGTGCGGGATCTGCAGCTCTGACAGCAAGGCGTCCACGACCGCGGTGGCGTCACCGGTGACATGCATGTCTGCCTCAAAGCCGGCACCCTCACGCAGGGGGTCGATGTCAATCCGCAGCACACGGCGCCCCTCAACCAGGCGGGGCTCCCAGCCGTGCGTGGCGAGTTCCCCAAGTGCGCTGCCGACGACGAGCAGTGTGTCTACGTCGTCAGCGAGCACTGTCGCGTGGGCATCCGCGGTGCCGCCGAAGCCGAAGACGCCTGCCGACAGAGCATGGTCCTCGGGGAAGACGCTTTTGCCTTTGAGCGTGGTCGCTACGGGCCAGGACAATGTTTCGGCGAGCCTGATCAATGAGGATGCGGACCCGGAAAGCTTGGCGCCCTGTCCCGCTAGCACCATCCCGCGGCGTGCCGCCCGGACGGCGCTGGCAAGTTCTGTAACGGCTGGCGGGGCGGGGGCGGCGATGGTGGGGCGTCGAAGGTTGGGCAGTGGCGTTTCTCGCTCCAATCGCCCGGCCAGCACGTCCGCGGGCAGGCTCAGATGCACGCCTCCGGGGCGCCCGAGGTAGGCAGTGCGCACGGAGAGTGCCAGAAGCCTGGGCACTTGTGCGCAGGTTGATGCCAGGGCCGATAGCTTTGTGGCGGACCGGAAGGCATCTACCGTGTCTACACCCCAGCTGCCTCCGCTGCTGTCCTGCAGCCCGCCTCGCCCGAAGGACGAGGTATTGACCTGCGCCGTGAGCGCGAGTACGGGAACGCTGTCAGCGGTTGCGCTGGCCACTCCGGTCAAGGCGTGGAGCGCGCCGGGGCCGACGGTCCCGCACACTACCCCGAGCCGGCCAGTGACCTGTGCATAGCCCAAGGCCATGAACGCTGCCCCTTCTTCATGCTTGGCAAGTACCGGCTCAATGCCCGGACAGTCCTCCAGTGCTTCGTACAGGGGCATCAGTGGGCCACCGGGCACCCCGAACACATGGGTGACACCCGCCTGGGCCAGCGTGCGCACCGTGAACTCGGCTACCGACTGCGGCACGGGCTTGTCCGTAGCTGGCACGAAGGCATCTCCGGCAGCAGAAGGCGTTGTCATCGCCTGCCCGCTCCCTCATAGGCAGAGTTGCTTGCTGTACATTGTTCGAGGCTGGCGGCGCTCCGGGTGCGGCTGATGGCATTGAGGATGGCCGTAGCTGTGGCTGTGCTGGGGTCCTGGTGGATGCCGATGCCGTGGGCGGAGGTGCCTGCGGCCGTGAGGTAGGCGTAGGCAGCGGTGAGGCGTCCGCTGGGATCATCAACGGAATGCTGGCTGTGGGAGTGCAGCCGAGCGGAGCTGTCGTTGGCCTGCGAGAGGGCGTCGAAGAAGGCTTCAGCGGTGCTCGGGCCGCTTCCGGTGAGGTGCATTTCCCGGCTGTCGGACGTGATCAGAGCAGTGCAGACCAGGGTCCGTGTGCCGCTCCGCTGCTCGCGGAGCTCTTTCAGCTCCAGCCCCGTTACAGGCTTGAAGTAGGCATCAGCCAGGACTTCCCACAGCCGGCGGGGGGCGAGCTCGGCTCCGGTCTCGTCTGTGATTTCCTGAATCCGGTGCGCGAATTCCACGCGCAGAGCGGTCGGGAGATCCAGACCGTAGTGAGTTTTCAGGACGTGGGCGACACCGCCTTTCCCCGACTGGCTGTTCACGCGTATCACGGACTCGTACGTCCGGCCGACGTCCTTGGGGTCGACAGGCAGGTATGGAACCTTCCAGGGAAGTTCGCCTGGTTCCTGGCCCGTGCGGTGGCCTTCCGCCGACAGGGCTTTGAAGCCCTTGGCGATGGCGTCCTGATGAGTGCCGGAGAAAGCGGTGTAGACCAGATCGCCTGCGTATGGGTGGCGGGCATGGACAGGCAGCTGATTACACTGCTCGACCGTGCGACGGATGGCGTCGATATCGGAGAAGTCCAGCTGCGGGTCAACACCGCGTGTGAAGAGATTCATTGCAAGCGTGGCCAGGCACACGTTTCCGGTGCGCTCACCATTGCCGAACAGCGTGCCCTCAATCCTGTCCGCACCAGCCATCATCGCGAGCTCGCCTGATGCCACAGCAGTGCCGCGGTCATTGTGCGGATGCACAGACAAAATGATGGACTCCCTGCTTGCCAGGTTCCGGTGCATCCATTCGACCTGATCGGCAAAGACGTTTGGCGAGTCGGTCTCCACGGTCGTTGGCAGGTTCAGGACCACAGGGCGGTCAGGTGAGGCACCCCATGTTGATGTCACCGCATCACACACCTCGAGAGCGAACTCCGGCTCAGTCACGTTGAACGTCTCGGGTGAGTACTGGAAACGCAGCCGCGACGATGGCATCGCATCCGCTCGGCGCGCCACATGCTCTGCCGCACGGACCGTGAGCCCTTGCAGCTCGACTGCGGTCATAGAGAACACGACGTTCCGCCACAGGCACGCAGTCGCCAGGCAGAGATGAACTACGGCATGGTCCACCCCCTGTATGGAATCGAAGGTACGGTCGATGAGGTCCATGCGGGCGGGTGTGAAGACCGAGATGGTGACGTCATCCGGAATCCGGCCCTGGGTGACGAGGTCCCTCACAAAGGAGAATTCTGCCTCGCTGGCCGACGGGTAACCGACCTCGATCTCCTTGAACCCCATCCGTACGAGAAGATCGAACATCGATGCTTTGCGTGCCGCGTCCATGGGGTTCGGAAGAGCTTGGTTCCCGTCCCGCAGGTCCACTGACGCCCACAGGGGCGCTTGGCCGAGGATCCGGTCGGGCCAGCTCCGTCCGCCCGGCACTCCTACCGCAGGACCCACGCCAGGGCGAGCGTAGCGCGCCGTCGGCATCCGTGACGGCTGTTGAGGGTTCCACCGCGGCTGTCCGGTCCTCGTCCCGGGTGTCTTCCAAGCATCCTGCATTCTGCTTGCCTTTCGAACGTGGCGCTGGCTGCACGTACCTGGGCGGACATGACCGACCCGCGTGTTGAGCCTGCTCAGCAGGGCGGTTCCGGGTGTACGCGCGGTCTCCGCCCCGGAAACCCAAGCCAGCCGCTCGCCTGCACGACTTCAAGGCCCAGCCGGAGATACACCATTCCCTGGCCGGACCTGGCCGCCATGTCCTGAGCAGTGTCGGCGAGGATCCGCTCCTCGTCCCGCCAGCCGCCCCCGTACCGCGAGAAGAGGGCGCTCCAGGTTGGCGGTTCAAGCATGATGACCTCGTCCTTTCGGCTTGTCCCGTTTCGAGGTGGAAGCCTTACCGCAGCGAAGGTGGATCAGCCGTGTGAAAGTGAACTCCCCGAGGATCACACTGACACAGAGGCGGCTTTTGATCGTTTTGATTACTTATCCACCATGAGTGGGCAGCCATGTGGCGGCCTGAGCATTTGCTACTTAGAGGCCGTTTTCACCCGATATTGAGCCGAAACTCATCGGTTGCCTGGTCGTTGGTCGGGTGTGATCGAGGGTGGGGATATGCGCCGGTTGTCACCGGACGCGCAGGAGGACCTGCGTCTGCG
>NZ_JBHTSA010000178.1:0-12534 GCF_042795405.1 Streptomyces sp. NPDC056480
GGGCCGGGGCGATCGCGCCCCGGCCCTCCGCCGTTCCCCCGGTGTGCCGTGTGCCCTAGAGGCCCCTGCGGGGCCCCGGCGGCAGGGCCGCCTGGGTGTGGGTGTGCGTCGGCGGGTACGGGGCCGACCACGCCGTGGGATACGCCGACGTGTACCGGTGGCCCTGCCCGTTTCCGTGCACGCCCGTGCTCGCCGCCGTACCGAACGCCCGGAACGTCAGTTCCTCCTCGCCGCTGCGGTCGCCCGGCAGCGTGCGGAACGACCTGCGGTACTCCGAGTACAGGGCGTCGTAGATCGGCGTGGGCGAGGCCCCCGCCGAGACGTCCTGCGCAGGGCGCATCGACGGGATCTGACTCGGATACGGCTGGAGGAAAGGGTCGTATGCGTGCACGTAGGTGCCAACGACCCCGCCGCCCGTCGGATGCGGGCGGCTCTCCGAAAGAGGCGCACGCCGGGGCCGCGGCACGGTCGGGGTCGCCGGACCGGCGGAGCCCGTCGGCCCCGTCGGTACGCCGTGGACCCGCGCCCACCCTATGCCCGGCCGGCCGGCCTCCATCAGGTACCGGCCAGCGGCATCGCGGCGGCGACCAGGCGCCCGTTCGCCGCGGCCTTCTCCAACGCGTCGCGCAGCAGGTCCTCGCGCGGCTGCTGGCCGATCGAGCCGACCGGGGCGGCGAAGACCAGCACCGTGTGCGACTTGTTGGCCGCCGCACGCCAGCCCTCCGTGACCTGGAGCGGCTGGTGCGCCTGCCACCAGGCGGCCTGCCCGGCGCCGCCGGGGCCCGGCTGGAGGACGGAGTGCAGCTGGCCCATGGCGACCAGGACCGACCAGCCCGGCAGCGCCGCCGGCTTCTCGTCGAGGTTCATGACCTGGTGGAAGCCCTGGTCGGCCAGGAGCGGCAGGAACTCGTCGGTGAGACCGTCCGAACCCGGACGGGCCACCGGCGCGGTCGGCTCCACGACGAGGGCCGGGTGCAGCTCGCCCTGGATCAGGACGAGACCGCTGGTGACACCGAGCACGGCCTGCTCGGGGTGGGCGGCGGACAGCGCGTCGGCGGTGTCCGATGCGGTGATGGAGGCGACGGCGCCCTGGAGCTGCTCCTCCGCGACCCGGACGACCTGCGACGGAATGCAGCTGGCGTGGGCGAACGCGAGGACCGCGGTCTCGTCGCCGACGAACAGCACCGTGCTGGTGCGTTCCTGCTCGGAGTCACCCGGCGTGCGGCAGGAGGTGCAGTCGTAGCTGCCCGGGGCGTTGTCGCCGGCGAGCAGCCGGTCCGCTTCTTCGTCGCCGATCTCGGCGCGTACGTCCTCGCTGACGTCGAGCATGCGCGGCACGGGGGGCTCCCTGGACTCGGTACGGGGGGACGCCGGGCCGTTCCCGGTCGTCTCATGCCGAGTTCAACGGGTCAGGCTCGGCCGGGGTCACGCGTGGAACCGAGGCAACTTGCCACCGGCTCGTGCGGAAGAGGGCGGGCGGGGCTCCGAGGAGCACCGGAACGCGGGTGACTCCGACCGGGTGGGGTGTGAACAGTGTTCCGCGCGGCACGGGCCGGGGGCGGCGCGACGCTGCCTAGCCTGCCCCGATGTCGAAGATCCGATTTTGGACGACGGGTTCGCTCGTGGCGGCCTCCGCCGCCGCGCTGCTGACCCTGGCCCCGGCACCCGCCCAGGCCCGGGACGTGCCGGCCGGGCCCCGGAACGCGTCCGCCGTGCTCCGGGACGTGGCCGACGGGCTTCGGGCGGCCGCGGCCGTGCCCGCCTACCCCTGCGCCAAGGACCAGTGGCCGTGGGGCTGTGTCGCCGAGTGCGAGAGCAGTGGGAACTGGCACATCAACACCGGCAACGGCTTCTACGGCGGGCTCCAGTTCTGGCACCCGACCTGGGTCGAGCACGGCGGACTGCGGTACGCGCCCCGCGCCGACCTGGCGACCCGCCCCCAGCAGATCGCCGTCGCGGAGGAGGTGCTCCGCACCCAGGGATGGCAGGCCTGGCCGGTCTGTTCCAAGCGGTACGGACTGAGCGGGCGCGCCCACACCGTCAAGGCGGGCGACACCCTCAGCTCCATCGCCCGCCGCTTCGCGATCAAGGGCGGCTGGAAGGCGCTGTACGCGGCGAACCGGAGCGTCATCGGGCCCGATCCGAACCGGGTCGTCATCGGGACGATGCTGCGGATCGACCCGCTGTGACGGGTCTCGGCGCCGTCACCGCAGCTCGGCCCGCTCCCCGCTGAACGCGAGCGAGCCGCGCCGCAGCTCGTGCACGAGGGTCCCGGGCGGCAGCCCGTCCGGGACCCGCTGCTCCGCCAGGACCACGGCGGCGCCGCCCTCCACGGCGAGCGCGACCAGCCCTCGGTACGTACGGGCGGCCACCGGCGGGGCCAGGCCGAGCGACGGCTCGTCGACCAGCACCACGCGCGCGTGGACGGGGGGAAGGGCTCGGGAGAGGGCCAGCATGCGGCGCTCGCCGCCGGAGAGGGTCCCGGCGGTGCGGTCCAGGAGGGGGACGAGCTCGGGGTACGGGGGACCGGCGCCGGGACGGGTGAGCGCGAGGTTCTCGGCGACGGTGAGGCCCGCGTACACCGCCTGCAGGTCCGGTACGAAGCACAGCCCGCGGCGGGCCCGTTCGTGCGCCGAGAGGCGGGTCACGTCGGCGCCCCGCCACAGGACCCGGCCGGCGGAGAGCCGTACCGTGCCGGCGAGGGCGCGCAGGGCCGTCGTCCGTCCCGAGCCGTTACGGCCCAGGAGGACGGTGACCGTGCCGGCCGGGACGGGCAGGTCCAGGCCGTGCAGGGCCTCCAGGGGGCCGTAGCGGACCCGGGCGGCGCGCAGCGCGATCTCGACGCTCATGACACGATCCGGCCGCCTTCCATGATGTGCACGGTGTGGGCGATGCCCGCGACGAGGTCCGGGTCGTGTTCGACGATCAGGACGGTCAGTCCGTCCGCGGCCAGGGCGGCGAGGACCCGGGCGAGCGCGGCCGTCTCGGCGGCGTCGAGGCCGGCGGCGGGTTCGTCGAGGAGCAGGGTGTGCGGCTGCCCCGCGAGCGCCCGGGCCAGCTCGACCCGGCGCAGCGTTCCGGTGGGCAGGTCCGCCGCCGCGGCGTGCCGTACGGATCCGGCGAGGCCGAGGAGGCGGAGGCTCCGCTCGACCGCGGCGGGGTCCTTCCGGACGTGGCCCTGCTCCTCGCCGAGGCGGACGTTCTCCTCGACGGTGAGGGACGGGAAGACGGCGAGGCGCTGGAAGGTGCGGGCGATGCCGAGGCGGGTGCGGGCATGGGCCGAGCGGTGGGTGATGTCGACGCCGTCGAGGGTGACCCGGCCCTCGCGGGGGCGGAGGGTGCCGGCGAGACAGTCGAAGAGGGTGCTCTTGCCGGCGCCGTTGGGGCCGACGAGGGCGGTGACGCGGGAGGGGGCGAGGTCGAGGGTGACGCGGTCAAGGGCGGTGATCCCTCCGGGGTGGGTGAGGGTGAGGTTGTGAGCGCGGAGGCGCTTCGGGGGTGTGGGGGCGTCGGCGGGTGTGGGTGTGGGTGCGGGTGCGTTGTCGGCCGCGGGCCGGTGGGGGTGCGTCCGGCCTTCGGCCGGACTGGGGTTCCCCACCGCACCACCCGTGCGACTGATGGAGAAACGTGCCGGTCTTCTCGTGGGGGCGTCGGCGCCGTCGGCGGCCTTCCGCGGGTGGGTTCTCTGCGGCAGCAGGTTCAGGAGCGGGGGGATCCTGGCCGTCAGGGTGGCCAGGAGACCCAGGGTCAGCGCCGCGGTGCCCGCGTACGCGCCCGCGTCGAGGGTCGTCAGGAGGGCCGCCGCCACCAGCGGGGTCAGGAGGCTGTCCGCGCCCAGGACCAGGACCGCGGCGAACCACAGCAGGCCGCGGACCGGGTCGTACGCCTCCGGGTCGAAGGCGCGCAGGCCCATGCCGAGCAGGCCGCCGCCCAGGGCCGCCAGGGCCGCGCCCAGGACGAACGCGAGGAGCTTCAGGCCGGGGACCGCGACGCCCGCCGCCTCCGCGCCCGGCTCGTGGTCCCGCAGCGCCGCGAGCGCCCGGCCGGTGCGGCCCCGGCGGAGCGCCGCCACCAGGACCAGGCAGCCCGCGAGGACGAGGAGTTCGAGGGCGTAGAAGGCGCGGTCGTCGGAGAAGCCCGCCGGGCGGTCGAGGGACAGACCGGCCGTCGCGTACGGCTGGACGAGGACGAAGCGGCTCACCGCCACGCCCGTCGCCAGCGTCACGAGCGCCAGCGCCAGGCCGTGCCGGCGGATCGCCGGCCGGGCCGTGAGCAGGCCCGCCGCCGCCACCAGCGGCACCGCCAGGCCGAGGGCCAGGAGGCCCGGGACCCCGTGTGCCGTGAGCAGCGCCGTGAACAGGGCGCCCAGGCCCGCGTACGCCGCCTGCCCGAGCGCGATCTGGCCGCCCCGTCCCGCCACCACGACCAGGGACAGCAGGATCACCGCGAGCGCCGGGACCTGGATCGCCGTGTGCAGGTCCGAGCCCGCGAACCCGAGCGGGAGCAGGAACAGCACGCCCGTGACGAGCCACACGGCTCCCGGCACCCGTGCCGGGCGCACCGGGGGCGGCAGGGCGTCCCGGCCCTTGCCGCCGATGCCCGGCAGGACGAGGGCGGCGACCAGGAGCGCCACGACGAACAGGTTCGCCCCGACGGCCTGGAGCAGCGGTCCCGCCCATCCTTCCGGGTGCAGCCGGGTGAGCTGGGCCTGGGCGACGCCGATGGCGAGCGCGGCCAGGACGGCGACCGGCAGGGACCGCATCCGGGCGATGACGGCGACCGCGATCACCTCGAGGACGAGCAGCGGCATCCCGTACGGGTCGAGCCGTACGTAGGGTGCGAGGAGCACCCCCGTGAGTCCGGCGGTGAACGAGCCGAAGGCCCAGCCCGCCGCCGCGACCCGGTCCGCGTCGATCCCGGAGAGCACGGCGAGCGGCCGGTTGTCGATCACGGCCCGCAGTTCCCGCCCGAAGCGGGTCCACCGGGTCACCGCCCCCACCAGGCAGGCGAGCGCCACCACCGCGCCGAGCTGGGCCCAGGGATCGTCGCCGAGGAGCACGGGCACGTCGTCGCGGGCCCCCGGGCCCCACACGAGTACCGCCGCGCCCACGAGCAGCACGAAGACACCGATGGAGGCCACCAGGGACTGCGCCGGGTCCGCCTCCCGCCGGGCGAGCGGCCGGAACACCCCGAGGTCCAGGACGAGTCCGATGCCGGGGGCGACGACGAGCAGGGTGACGAGGGCGCCCGCAGGCAGCGGCCAGCCCCAGCCGACCACCAGCTGGCGGAGCACGTACGCGCAGATCATGGCCACCGCGCCGTGGGCCAGGTTCAGGACGCCGGTCGCCCGGTAGGTGACGACCAGTCCGATCCCGGTGAGCGCGGCGGCGCTGCCGACGGCGAGGCCGGCGAGTGTCAGCTCGTACGTCAGGGAGGTCATCAGGGCGGCCACGGCTCGCACACCGGGCAGGGGGCCAGGGCCGCGTCCCCCGCCTCCGTCGCGTCCGGCTTGCCCGCGACCAGCGGGCAGTCCGGGCGGTGCGCGAGCGTTCCGCCCGGGACGCGGAGCGGCGGGCCGTCGGAGGAGGGCGGGGGAGTGTCCTCCGACGTGGGGCCGTCCGCCGCCGCCGAACCGTTCTCCGCCGTCCCCGGCGCGCGTGGTGCCGGCGGGCCTTCGGGCAGCGCGTACGCCGCCACCAGGAGGATCGCGCCCGCCGCGATCAGGGCCGCGCCCGGCACCGTGCACGAGGCCAGATAGGGCAGCTGCCGCTCCGCGAACCGCTCGCCGGAGATCCCGTACCAGCCGAGCACGCACAGCACCGCGCCCCCGGCGGCCGCCACGAGACCGCTCCAGAGCAGGATCCGGGATGTCGGCACGGCGACCTCCCTCGTCTCTTCCTCACGCTATGCCCTGATCTTGCACTATGCCCCGATACGTCCCACCCTGGAAGCATCGGGCCGTACGGCCCGGAGGGACACCCGGTGGTGAGCCAGATGGTTTTCGCACGACCCGGCCGACGCCCCCGGCTCGCCGCCCTCGCGGCCGCCGCCGTCCTGGCGCTGACCCCCGTCGTCGCGGGCTGCTCCGACGACGGCGCCGGCGGCGGAGAGGGCCGTGCCGACGGCACCGAGACCGCCACCGCGACCACCGCCCCCGCCGGGGCCGACGAACCCGACGATCCCGCCGCGGCCAAGGCGGAGATCACCAGGAACTGGACGGCGTTCTTCGACCCCGAGACTCCGGCTGCCGAGCGGGTGGGGCTCCTGGAGAACGGGGAGCAGATGCAGGAGGTCCTCGGCGCCTTCGGCGGCGACAAGAACGCCGCCCTGACCTCGGCGAAGGTCACCGGCGTCGAGTTCACCTCCGCCACCGAGGCCAACGTGACGTACGACCTGCTGGTCGGCGGAGCCCCCGCGCTGTCCGGCTCGCAAGGCACGTCCGTCCTCCAGAACGACACCTGGAAGGTCACCGTGAAGACGCTGTGCGGCCTCGTCCAGCTGAGCGGTGTCACCGTTCCGGGCTGCTGAGGCGGGAGCGGCGCTGCTCCTGGGCCTGCTGCTGCTTCTCCTCACGGCCTGCGGCAGCCGGCTCCCGGAGCGCGCCTTCGAGACGCGGCCCACCGCCAACCCCTCCGGCGGTGAGCCGCTCCGCGTCGGGATCATCACCAGCGTCACCAGCCCCGTCGGCGGACAGGCCTTCACGGGCACGCGCGACGGGGCCCGCGCCTGGTTCGACGCCCTCAACGCGCGCGGTGGCCTGGACGGGCGCCGGATCGAGGTCGAGATCTGCGACGACGGCGGCAGCGGCGTCGGCAACAACGCCTGCGTGCACCGGCTGATCGAAGAGCGCGGGGTCTTCGCCCTGGTCGCGACCACCGCCCTCGACTACGCGGGCGCGCCCCTCGTCTCCCGCGCCGGAGTGCCCGACATCGGCGGCCAGCCGCTCACCCCCGCGTACGACACCTATCCGCATCTGTACGGGATCTACGGCAGCTCCGCCCCGCGCACCGGGAGGGAACCCGGCTGGGGCGGGGTCCTGTACGGCGGGACCGAGGTCTACCGCTGGTTCGAGCAGGAGAAGGGGGCGCGCACCGCCGCCGTCGTCTCCTACAACCAGAGCGCGTCCGCCGCGTACGCCCGGCTGGTCACCCGGGGGCTGCGTGCCGAGGGCTACCGGGTCGTCGAGGAACAGGTGGACTTCGCCCTGCCCAACTTCCGCGCGGTCGCCGCCGATCTGCGGGCCCAGCACGTCGACGTCCTCTTCGACGCCATGGACACCCATGGCAACGTGCGCCTGTGCGAGGCGATGGAGGCCCTGGGCGTACGGGTCGACGCCAAGGTCACCAACGTGCAGAACTGGTCCTCGTCCGTCGCCCGCGACTACGCCCGCGCGCCCGGCTGCCGGAACGCGCTCTGGGCGACCGGCGCGAGCCGCAACCACCAGGACACCGGGCATCCGGCGGTCCGCGAGTTCCGGGCGGCGATGGGGGACCGGCCGCTGTCGCAGTGGCAGCTGGAGGGCTGGGCGGCGGCGATGTGGTTCACCGACGCGGCCCGTTCCTGCCTCGCCGGGCGCGGTGGCGCCGACGGGGAGACCCACGGCGCGGAGAGCGGCGGCGCCGGCGGGCTCACCCGCGCGTGCGTGGAGGCGTACCTGAACCGCCCGGAGGCGTACACCGCGCGGGGGCTGTTGCTCCCCGTCCGCTTCGAGCACCTCGCGCGACCGCCGGCGACCCGGAACACCTGTCTGTCCGTGGCCCGTTGGCAGGACGGCCGGGGCTGGGTGAGCCAGGGTGAGATGACGGAGAACTGCGCGACCGTGCCCCAGCTCGGCTACCGCCCCTGACGCTCCCTCGGCTACACGCCGTGAACGGCCCCCCTCTACCGGCAGTACAGTCGGGCGACCGATCAACTGACCGGGGGGAACCGGCAGCGCGATGCGTATCTCCTTTCTGCTCCACAACGGCTACCACTACGGCGGCACGATCCGGACGACGTTCACCCTCGCCGAGGAACTGGCGAAACGTCATGAGGTGGAGATCGTCTCGGTGTTCCGCCACCGCGACCGCCCGCTTCTCGGCCTTCCCTCGGGGGTGACCCTGCGCCACCTCGTCGACCTGCGCAAGGACAGCCCCGGATACGACGGCGACCACCCCGACTTCCACCGGCCCGCCGAGGCATTCCCGCGCGGCGACGGACGCTGGAAGCAGTACAGCGCGCTCACCGACGCCCGGATTGGGGAGCACCTCGGCGGCGTCGAGGCGGACGTCCTCGTCGGCACCCGCCCCGGGCTCAACGTGCAGCTCGTCCGGCAGGCCCGGCGGGGGCCGGTCCTCGTCGGACAGGAGCACCTGATCCTCGAAGGCCACTCCTTCCGGCTGCGCCGGGACATCGGCCACGAGTATGCGCTCCTCGACGCCGTCACCACCGTCACCGAGGCGGACGCCCGCGCCTACCGGGAGCTCGGGCTGCCCGGCGTGCGCGTCGAGTCCGTGCCCAACAGCGTGCCCGCGCCCCCGGGGCCGCCCGCCGACCCCGCGGCGAAGACCGTCGTCGCGGCGGGCCGGCTCACCCGCGTCAAGCGGTACGACCTGCTGATCGACGCCTTCGCCGAGGTCGCGGCCGACCACCCCGGATGGAGGCTGCGGATCTACGGCACCGGCGACGCCGTCCAGGACCTCAAGGGGCCGCTGACCCGGCAGATCAAGGAGCGCGGCCTCGGCGAGCAGGTCTTCCTGATGGGTTCGGCGACCCCGCTGGAGCCGGAGCTGGCCAAGGCCTCCATCGCCGCGGTGACCTCGCAGCGCGAGTCCTTCGGCATGACCATCGTCGAGGCGATGCGCTGCGGACTCCCGGTGGTCTCCACCGACTGCCCGCACGGGCCGGGCGAGATCATCGAGGACGGCGTCGACGGGTTCCTGGTGCCGGTCGACGACGTGGCGGCGTTCGCGCGGGCGCTGCGCCGGCTCGTCGAGGACGACGAGCTGCGGGCCAAGACGGCACGGGCGGCGCTCGACGCGTCCGAGCGGTTCGACCCGGTCCGGATCGCCGCCCGGCACGAGGCGCTGTGGACGGAGCTCGTCGAGCGGGGCGCGGGCCTGCGCAGCCACGCGCAGGCCCGGGTGACGTGGCACGCCGGGACCGGTCGGGTGATCGACGCGGTCTACACCCTGAAGGCGCGGGTCGGCCGGCTCGTCCGCCGCCTCCGCTGACCGACGGGCCCGCGCGGGCCGCCCGTTCATCGAGGACAGAAGTCGTCCGCGAGGGCTGGCAGACTCGGGGCCATGTTGGAGACCTCAGCACGGCTCTTGCGTCTGCTCTCGCTGCTCCAGGCCCACCGCGAGTGGTCCGGTGCCGACCTCGCCGACCGGCTCGGGGTCACGCCCCGCACGGTACGGCGGGACGTCGACCGGCTCCGCGAGCTCGGCTATCCGGTCAACGCGAGCCCCGGGACCGGCGGCGGGTACCAGCTGGGCGCCGGGGCCGAGCTGCCGCCGCTGCTCCTCGACGACGAGGAGGCCGTGGCGGTCGCCGTCGGTCTGCGCGCCGCCGCCGGGCAGGGGGTCGAGGGCATCGGCGAGAGTTCCGTACGTGCCCTGGCCAAGCTGGAGCAGGTGCTTCCGGGGCGGCTGCGGCGCCGGGTGAGCGCCCTGAACGCCTTCACCGTCCCGATGCTCCGCACCCCGCGCGAGCGGATCGACCCGGCCGTCCTCACCGAGCTCGCCAACGCCTGCCGGGACACCGAGCGGCTGCGTTTCGAGTACCGGGACCACGGCGGGTCCACCACCCGCAGGAACGTCGAGCCGCACCGTCTGGTCTGCAGCGAGCGCCGCTGGTACCTGGTCGCCTGGGACGTGGACCGGGCCGACTGGCGCACCTTCCGCGCCGACCGGATCGTGCCGACGCCGCCGCACGGGCCCCGCTTCCCGCCCCGTGAACCGCCCGCCGAGGATCTGGCCGCGTACGTGGCGAAGGGCGTGTCCACCTCGGCGTACGCGACGGAGGCGACGATCCGGCTGCATGTGCCGCTGGCCGAGGCCGCGGCGGCCGTCGGAGCGGCGGACGGCGTCCTGACGGCGGACGGGGAGGACGCCTGCCTGCTCAGGACCGGGGCCCACAGCCTCGATGTGATGGTGATCCACGTGTCGCTGATCGGCTTCGAGTTCGAGGTGCTCGACCCGCCGGAGCTGGTCGACCGGGTGCGGGCGCTCAGGGACCTGCTGTCCCGGTCCCTCGACCGGTCGGCCTCCGCTCCGGCGGAGGGCTCGTGATCCGCATCCGCTCGTAGGCCGCGAACTCGGGGTGGTGCAGGTCGAAGGCCGGCGCCTCGGAGCGGATCCGGGGGACGGCGTCGAAGTTGTGCCGGGGCGGCGGGCAGGAGGTGGCCCACTCGAGGGAGCGGCCGAAGCCCCACGGGTCGTCGACCTCGACCTTCGGCGCGTACAGCGTGGTCCGCCACACGTTGTAGAGGAACGGCAGGGTCGACGCGCCGAGCAGGAAGGCGCCGATGGTGGAGACGGTGTTGAGGGTGGTGAAGCCGTCCGCATCCAGGTAGTCGGCGTACCGCCGGGGCATGCCCTCCGCGCCGAGCCAGTGCTGCACCAGGAAGGTCAGGTGGAAGCCGGTGAAGAGGGTCCAGAAGTGGATCTTCCCGAGCCGCTCGTCGAGCATCCGGCCGGTGAACTTGGGCCACCAGAAGGTGAAGCCGGCGAAGGTCGCGAAGACGACCGTGCCGAAGACCGTGTAGTGGAAGTGGGCGACCACGAAGTACGAGTCGGTGACCGGGAAGTCCATCGGCGGCGAGGCGAGGATGACCCCGGTGAGGCCGCCGAAGAGGAACGACACCAGGAAGCCGACGCACCACAGCATCGGGGTCTCGAAGGAGAGCGAGCCCCGCAGCATCGTCCCGGTCCAGTTGAAGAACTTCACCCCGGTGGGCACCGCGATGAGGAACGAGAGCAGCGAGAAGAACGGCAGCAGCACCGCGCCCGTCGCGAACATGTGGTGGGCCCAGACGACCACCGAGAGGCCGGTGATCGCCATAGTGGCGGCGATCAGCGTGGTGTAGCCGAAGATCGGCTTGCGGGCGAAGACGGGGATGATCTCGCTGACGATCCCGAAGAACGGCAGCGCGATGATGTAGACCTCGGGGTGGCCGAAGAACCAGAAGAGGTGCTGCCAGAGCAGCGCGCCGCCGTTCTCGGGCTGGAAGACCACCGAGCCGAGGCGTCGGTCCGCCTCCAGGACGAGCAGGGCCGCGGCGAGCACGGGGAAGGCGACGATCACCAGGACCGCCGTGAAGAGCACGTTCCAGGTGAAGATCGGCATCCGGAACATGGTCATGCCGGGCGCCCGCATCCCGATGATGGTCGCGAGGAAGTTCACCGAGGTCAGGATGGTGCCGAAACCGGAGAGCGCGAGCCCCATGATCCACAGGTCGACGCCGATGCCGGGGGACCGCTCCAGGCTGTTGAGCGGGGCGTAGGCGGTCCAGCCGAAGGCGGCCGGGCCGGCCGGGGTGAGCAGCGAGCCGATCACCATCAGGCTGCCGAAGAGGAACAGCCAGTACGAGAACATGTTGAGCCGCGGGAAGGCGACGTCGGGCGAGCCGATCTGGAGCGGCACCAGCTCGTTGGCGAAGCCGGCGAAGGTCGGCGTGGCGAAGAGCAGCAGCATGATCGTGCCGTGCAGGGTGAAGGCCTGGTTGAACTCCTGGTTCGTGACCAGCTGGAGTCCCGGGCGGGCCAGCTCGGCCCGCATCAGCATCGCCATCAGTCCTGCGACGAGGAAGAAGACGAACGCGGTCACCAGATAGAGGTGGCCGATCTTCTTGTGGTCGGTGGTGGTGAGCCAGTCGATCAGGATCCGGCCGTGCCGCTCGCGGCTCGATTCGACGGTCGCGGTCGCTGTCCCGTTGCCCATCCGCTGCCTCCGCTCCGCGGTCGTCCCGGCTCCGCGTCTCCGGGCGTTCGGACAGCGTAAGCATTGTGTAAGGGAAGAGTGAGCGGCTCGCGTGCGCGTCGCCGAGACAATTCGGGACGGGCGGAGCCGGAAGAGCCGAATTATCCGCGTTCTATCGGCGGTTCCGGCGCCCTGGTGCGAACTGCCTGATGGCCTTCGGAATTACTGGAGAAACGGCCGGAATCCGTGTCCCGGAGTGACCGGGATCATGCCGAACATATGTCGAGAACTTGTGACACAAGCGTGACCGCCAAGGTACTAACGTGAGGGCCATGGCACCCACATCGCGCACTCCCGAACCGCCCCGCGACGCCCCCGAGGCCTATGTGGGCCTCGACGCGGAAGGCGCCGCACGGCTCGCCAGGACGCGGGGCTGGAGCACCGTGAGGTCGCTCCCGCCCGGCTCGATCATCACGATGGAGTACCTCGCAGGACGCATCAACTTCGAGGTCGAGGGCGGCACGGTCACCCGCTGCTGGCTCGGCTGAGAGGCAGGCGCCGGCACACCGGGCGCACGCGGTGTGTCCGAACCCGGGCATACGGAAGGGCCCCGGCCGATCCATCGGCCGGGGC
>NZ_JBHTSA010000179.1:0-11988 GCF_042795405.1 Streptomyces sp. NPDC056480
GGCCCCGCCCTCGCCCGGGTGACCGGGCGGGGGGCGGGGCCCTCTCGTACAGTTGCCGCGAGAACCGCGGCTACTCCTGGCTGCTTCAGCCCGCGAGGATCGCGCGCGCCAGCTTGGCCGTCTCGGTCGGCGTCTTGCCGACCTTGACGCCGGCGGCCTCGAGGGCCTCCTTCTTCGCCTGGGCGGTGCCGGAGGAGCCGGAGACGATGGCGCCGGCGTGGCCCATGGTCTTGCCCTCGGGCGCGGTGAAGCCCGCGACGTAGCCGACGACCGGCTTGGTGACGTTGGCCTTGATGAAGTCGGCCGCACGCTCCTCGGCGTCGCCGCCGATCTCGCCGATCATGACGATCAGGTCGGTGTCGGGGTCCGCCTCGAACGCCGCGAGGGCGTCGATGTGCGTGGTGCCGATGACCGGGTCGCCACCGATGCCGACGGCGGACGAGAAGCCGATGTCACGGAGCTCGTACATCATCTGGTACGTCAGCGTGCCGGACTTCGAGACCAGGCCGATGCGGCCCGGCTTCGTGATGTCGCCCGGGATGATGCCGGCGTTGGACTGGCCCGGGGTGATGAGACCGGGGCAGTTCGGGCCGATGATGCGGGTCTTGTTGCCCTTGGCCTGCGCGTACGCCCAGAAGGCGGCGGAGTCGTGGACCGCGATGCCCTCGGTGATGACGACGGCCAGCGGGATCTCGGCGTCGATCGCCTCGACCACAGCGGCCTTCGCGAACGCCGGCGGGACGAAGAGGACCGAGACGTTGGCGCCGGTCTCCTTCATCGCCTCGGCGACGGAGCCGAAGACCGGGACCTCGGTGCCGTCGAAGTCGACGGTCGTGCCGGCCTTGCGCGGGTTCACGCCACCGACGATGTTGGTGCCGTCACCCAGCATGAGCTTGGTGTGCTTCATGCCCGTGGCACCGGTCATGCCCTGGACGATGACCTTGCTGTCCTTGGTCAGGAAGATAGCCATGGTGTTCTGACCTCGTCCCTTACTTCGCAGCCGCGAGCTCGGCGGCCTTGTCGGCCGCGCCGTCCATGGTGTCCACGCGCTGCACGAGCGGGTGGTTCGCGTCCGACAGGATCTTGCGACCCAGCTCCGCGTTGTTGCCGTCGAGGCGCACGACCAGCGGCTTGGTGACCTCTTCGCCCTTGGAGGCGAGGAGCTCGAGGGCCTGGACGATGCCGTTGGCGACCTCGTCACAGGCGGTGATGCCACCGAAGACGTTGACGAACACGGACTTGACGTCCGGGTCGCCCAGGATGATCTCCAGGCCGTTCGCCATGACCTCGGCGGAGGCGCCGCCACCGATGTCGAGGAAGTTGGCCGGCTTCACGCCGCCGTGGTTCTCACCGGCGTACGCGACGACGTCCAGGGTCGACATGACCAGACCGGCACCGTTACCGATGATGCCGACCTCGCCCTCGAGCTTGACGTAGTTGAGGTTCTTGGCCTTGGCGGCAGCCTCGAGCGGGTTGGCTGCGGCCTTGTCCTCGAGCGCCTCGTGGTCGGGCTGACGGAAGTCGGCGTTCTCGTCGAGAGACACCTTGCCGTCCAGGGCCAGGATGCGGCCGTCCTTGGTCTTCACCAGCGGGTTGACCTCGACGAGGAGCGCGTCCTCGGCGACGAAGGTCTTCCACAGGGTGACCAGGGCCTCGGCGACGCCCTCGGCCACGTCGGCCGGGAACTTCGCCAGGGCCACGATCTCGCGGGCCTTCTCGATGCTCACGCCGTCGACGGCGTTGACCGGGACCTTCGCGAGGGCCTCGGGGGTCTTCTCCGCGACCTCCTCGATGTCCATGCCGCCCTGCACCGACGCCATCGCGAGGAAGGTGCGGTTGGTGCGGTCGAGGAGGTACGAGACGTAGTACTCCGCCTCGATCTCCGGGGACAGCTCGGCGATCATCACCTTGTGGACCGTGTGGCCCTTGATGTCCATCCCGAGGATGTCCGTCGCGCGGGCGACGGCCTCGTCCGCGTCGGCGGCCAGCTTGACGCCGCCGGCCTTGCCGCGGCCACCGACCTTCACCTGGGCCTTGACGACGGACTTGCCGCCGAGGCGCTCGGTCGCGGCGCGCGCGGCCTCAGGCGTGTCGATGACTTCACCGGCCAGCACCGGTACTCCGTGCTTGGCGAAGAGATCCCTCGCCTGGTACTCGAACAGGTCCACGCGCGTCCGTCCCTTTTCTGATGATCGCGGTTCGTTGTCTGCGTGGGCGTGCCGCGAAGGGCAACGTGACTGCACTGTCACAAGGGAGGCGCACACGGTGACCGTGGACGCGGCATGTCCGTCTCGCAGGTTATCGCCGAGGGACGTGGGTCCCTAAATCGCAGATCACAACGGAGCGGTGATACGGGTCACAGACTGTAGGGGCCACGGGGTCGCGCGTAGGGGGTGCGCGGAGGCGGTGGGCGGCGTGCGCGGCAGGCGGGGCTTGGCCTCCTGCCCCCTCACGACGCGCCGGGAACACGGGTGAGGGCCGTTCCGGAGCGGGTGTGATATGGGACTCAGTGAGGCCCGGGACACCCGTGCGAGTGGTCCCGCGACGACGGATTCCGTACCCGGCGGCGCGGCCGGACGGGACGGCCCGGCGGGTCGCGTCGGGCCGGTCAGGCCGTGGGTATCGGCAGCGGGCGCTTCTCCAGGGCGGCGGCCATGATCTCCGGGAACAGGTCGGGCGTGCACGCGAAGGCGGGGGCGCCGAGCGCGGCGAGCGCCGCCGCGTGGTCGCGGTCGTACGCCGGGGCGCCCTCGTCGGAGAGGGCGAGCAGGGCGACGAACTGGACGCCGGATGCCTTCATCGCCGCGACCCGCTTCAGCATCTCGTCACGGATGCCGCCCTCGTACAGATCGCTGATGAGGACGACGACGGTGTCGGCGGGGCGGGTGATCTTCGACTGGCAGTGGGCGAGGGCGCGGTTGATGTCGGTGCCGCCGCCGAGCTGGGTGCCGAAGAGGACGTCGACCGGGTCGTCGATCCGGTCGGTCAGGTCCACGACGGCGGTGTCGAAGACGACGAGCCGGGTGGCGATCGAGCGCATCGAGGCGAGTACGGCGCCGAAGACGGAGGCGTAGACGACGGAGGCGGCCATGGAGCCGGACTGGTCGATGCAGAGCACGACCTCCTTCCGTACCGCCTGCGAGGCACGCCCGTGGCCGATCAGCCGCTCGGGGACGACCGTGCGGTGCTCGGGCAGGTAGTTCTTGAGGTTGGCGCGGATCGTCCGGTCCCAGTCGATGTCCCGGTGGCGGGGGCGGCTGATCCGGGCGGACCGGTCGAGGGCGCCGGTGAGGGTCGCCCGGGTGCGGGTGGCGAGGCGCTTCTCCAGGTCATCGACGACCTTGCGCACCACGGCCCGCGCGGTCTCCCTCGTCGTCTCGGGCATCGCCTTGTGGAGGGAGAGCAGGGTGCCGACGAGGTGGACGTCCGCCTCGACGGCCTCCAGCATCTCCGGCTCCAGGAGCAGGGTGGCGAGGCCGAGGCGGTCGATCGCGTCGCGCTGCATGACCTGGACGACGGAGCTGGGGAAGTACGTGCGGATGTCGCCGAGCCAGCGGGCGACGGACGGCGCGGAGGCCCCGAGTCCGGCCGAGCGGTCCCGTCCGGTGCGGTCGCCTCCCTGGTTCCCGCGGCCGTAGAGCGCGGTGAGGGCTCCGTCCATGGCGGCGTCGGTGCCGGTGAGCGCGCGGCCGGTGCCGTCGGCCTCCCCTCCGCCGAGGACGAGCCGCCAGCGGCGCAGCCGCTCGTCGTCCGCCGCCGCCCCCGCGCGCACGTCGGTGGCCGGGCCGGTGGTCACGGCGTCGGTGGCCGGGCCGGTGGTCGTGCCGCTGCTCATACGAGGGCCTCCGTGCCGAGGACGAGGTGGAGAAGGGGCAGGACGGCGTCCGCCCGGTCCCGGTCGGGGGTGGGCGCGAAGCCGGGGACGCCGGGGGTGGTGTGCCCGGGGCCGCCGGCCTTCCGGCCGCGGGCGACCAGTTCGCCGAGGGTGCGGCGGACGCCCTGCTCGTATCCGGAGAAGGTGCGCCGCAGCAGCGGCAGGACATCGGTGAACGCCTCCGCCGGGACGCCCGTCAGCCAGTCGTCGACCAGCCCGAGGAGCCGCTCGTCGTGGACCAGGAGGAGTCCGCCGCCCGAGGCCCCGCCGACGAAGCCGTCGATCCAGGCGGCGGCGTCCGGCGGCGGGGTGCCGGGCGAGAGGGCGCGGCTCATGAGGAGGGCGGCCTCGTCCTCCGCGAGCCGGCCCTCGTCCAGGAGGAGCCGGGCGGCGCGGCCCCTGAGGATGCCCGGGATCCGGTCGCGGCCGGCGAGCCGGCGCAGGACGCCGGCCCAGCGCTCGGCCAGTCCGTCCGCTCCCGGGAGCAGTCCGAGGGCCTGGTGCACCTCGTCGATCCGCTCGCGCATGGCGGCGGCCGCGTCGGTGTCGAGGCCCGTGCAGGCGGGCGGCAGACCGACGCAGATCCGCTCGGCGAGGCCGGCGGCGACCTCGGCGAGGGACGCCGTCCCGGTGCCCCGGACGTCGCCGTAGCGCAGGGAGCGGGCCAGGGCGGGGAGGGCCTGGGCGAGACGGGCGACGTCGGTGTCGAGCGCGGCCCGGTCGGCGAGCGCCCGCATGACGACGGGAAGCGCGTCGGCGAGCCCGGCGAGCAGGCACTGCTCCGCGAGGGCGGTGATGTCGGCGAGGGACTGCGCCCCCAGGGCCCGGGAACGGGCGCGGGCGGTGGCGGCGGCCTCGACGGTGGTGCCCCAGACGCCGGCCTCGGCGACCTGGA
The DNA here is from genome assembly GCF_042795405.1 of Streptomyces sp. NPDC056480. Lineage (NCBI taxonomy): Bacteria > Bacillati > Actinomycetota > Actinomycetes > Kitasatosporales > Streptomycetaceae > Streptomyces > Streptomyces sp. NPDC056480. The sequence goes on from NZ_JBHTSA010000179.1 coordinate 4,770, forward strand.
CGTGGAGCTCGGGCTCCCAGCGCAGCCGCCAGGTCTCCCGGAAGGTGCCGGTGCCGGAGCGGCCGGTGGCCGGTTCGCCCCAGCCGACGCCGAGGAGCCGCAGCCGGTGCAGCAGTCGGCTGCGCTCCCCGTCCATGTCCTTGCGGAGGTCGAGATCGAGGTCGCGCTCGGTGGCCTCGGGCTTGAGGCGCAGGGTGCGCTGACGGCGGGCCAGATCGCGCTGGAGGGGGACGGCGGGGGCGCCGGCCGGGACCTCGCCGAGGACGTCGCCGACGACGAGGCGGTCCCGGACGAGGTCGAGCGGCACGTCGGAGCCCTCGCAGAGCACGGCGCGGACGGCGTCGGTCGTCTCGTCGAGGCCGGGGAGCGGGCGGCCGCGCAGGGCGGCGAGGGTCTCGGCGAGCCGGACGGCCTCGATGACATGGGCGGAGGAGACGAGGTGGTCCTCGGCTCTGAGGAGTCCGGCGACCTTGGTCATCCACCGCTCGACGGGCCGGTCGGGCGCGGCGAACAGATGCGCGTACCAGCCGGGCGCCTCGATCCCGGCGCCGTACCCCGAGCGGCGGGCGAGCCTGCGGTGGGTCCAGGGGACCCAGGTCATCTCGGTCTTCACCTTGGGCAGCCCCTTGAGCAGGGCCCGGTCGGCGGCGACGGTGGTCTTCCGGGTGAGGGCGGGGACGTGCCAGGCACCGCAGACGACGGCGACGGCGTCGCCGAACTCCTTGCGCGCGGCGCGCAGCCGGATCCGCATGTGGGCCTCGCGGACGAGGTCACGGGGATGCCCGCCGTGGCTGTACGCCTCGCGGAGCGCGCCCATCGCCTCGGCGAGGGCCTCGAAGGGGGCGGTGGGGTCCTCGTCGCCGCGCAGTTCGACGACGTCCTCCCACCAGCGCTCGGCGTCCTCGTACCCGGCGACCCGGGCGAGTTCGGCGACCGGGTCGATCCGCAGGCCGCTGCCGGAGACCTCTTCCTCACCGTCGTCCCAGGTGGGGTCGGCGGCGGCCAGGCTGTGCGCGGCGGGCAGGTCGATGAACCGGACGGCGGCGCCCCGGTCGAGGGCCCAGCGGATCGCGACCCACTCGGGCGAGAACGCGGCCATCGGCCAGAACGAGGCCCGCCCCGGGTCGTCCACGGCGTGGGCGAGCAGGGCGACCGGCGGCCGCATGTCGGGATCCCCGGCGAGCGCGACGAGCGCGTCGGCCTCGGCGGGGCCTTCGACGAGCACGACGGCGGGCTTCGCGGCCTCCAGCGCGGCGCGCACTCCGCGCGCGGACCCGGGCCCGTGGTGCCGCACCCCGAGCACGAGCGGCCCGGCCGTGGCCGGGGACGTCATCCGCTCACCTCGCGGCAGGCGCGGTAGAAGTCCTTCCAGCCGTCTCTCTCCCTGACCACCGTCTCCAGGTACTCCTGCCAGACGACCCGGTCGGCCGCCGGGTCGCGGACGACCGCGCCGAGGATGCCCGCCGCGATGTCCGCCGGGCGCAGGACTCCGTCGCCGAAGTGGGCGGCGAGCGCGAGACCGCCGGTGACGACGGAGATGGCCTCGGCCGTGGAGAGCGTCCCCGAGGGGGACTTGACCCGCGTCCGGCCGTCGGTGGTGACGCCGTCGCGCAGTTCGCGGAAGACGGTGACGACCCGGCGGATCTCGTCGACGCCGTCCGGGAGGGACGGCAGGGCGAGGGAGCGTCCGAGCTGCTCGACGCGGCGGGCGACGATGTCGACCTCGGCCTCGGGGGTCGCGGGCAGCGGCAGGACCACCGTGTTGAAGCGGCGGCGCAGCGCGCTGGAGAGTTCGTTGACGCCCCGGTCCCGGTCGTTGGCCGTGGCGATGAGGTTGAAGCCGGGGACGGCCTGCACCTCCTGGCCCAGTTCGGGGAGGGGAAGGGTCTTCTCGGACAGGATCGTGATGAGCGTGTCCTGCACGTCGGCGGGGATACGGGTGAGTTCCTCGACGCGCGCGGTCATGCCCTGCGCCATCGCCCGCATCACGGGGCTCGGCACGAGGGCGTCCCTGCTGGGGCCGTGGGCGAGCAGCCGGGCGTAGTTCCAGCCGTACCGCACGGCCTCCTCGGGGGTGCCGGCGGTGCCCTGGACGAGGAGGGTCGAGTCGCCGCTGACGGCGGCGGCGAGGTGCTCGGAGACCCAGGTCTTGGCGGTGCCGGGAACACCGAGCAGGAGCAGCGCCCGGTCAGTGGCGAGGGTGGTGACGGCGACCTCGACGATGCGGCGCGGGCCCACGTACTTGGGTGTGATCACCGTCCCGTCGGGGAGGGTGCCGCCGAGGAGATAGGTGGCGACGGCCCACGGCGAGAGGCGCCAGCGGGCGGGTCGGGGCCGGTCGTCGGCGGCGGCGAGCGCGGCGAGTTCGTCGGCGAAGGCGTGCTCGGCGTGCGGCCGCAGGACCTCGGTCACGGTCTGCGGCCGCCCCGGTCCGGTGTCCGTCTCGACACCGGAACGGGGCTGCGCGATGGTTTCGGGCACGGGCATGGATCCCCCTCCAGATCGTTCGATCTGCTGTGGGATCCACCGTGCACCATGCCACTGACAATCGGATGTCGCCGCTGGTCAGGGGCCGTTGGAGAGGTGAGGGGGAGTCAGCCCGCGAGGGCCGGCCCGGACTGCGGTCCGGGCAGCGCACCAGGCAGCGGACCGGACTGCGGTCCTGACTGCGGACCGGGCAGCGGACCGGACGGCGACCGCGTGGGTCAGCCGACGACCGGGGAGACGGCGACGCAGCCGCCGGCCATGGCCTGCTCGGCCTTGGCCTCCTTGATGACCTTGCCCTGGTAGACGACCTTGCAGGTGAGGTCGGCGGGGGTGAGCGAGACCGGCATGACCGCCGGCGGCATGATGCCCTTGAGCTTCACGGTCTTCTTCCACGGGGTGGCCGGCTTCTTCTCCGACTCGACCTTCGGCGCCATCGCGGTGCCGTCGCCCGCGTGGTAGTCGATGGACTCGATGCCCGTGCCGGTGACCTCGTACGTGACCTCGTAGGTCTCGGTCACGGACTTGTCGACCTGGTCGACGGCCTTCTCGGCGGCCTCGGAGCAGGCGCCGAGACCGAGGGCGAGGCCGGCGACGGCGAGGGCCGAGACGGCGGTGCGGGCGGTGCGCTTCATTCGGGTTCCCCCTGGGCGGTTCGTGCGAGTCGGTTGATCTCGCAAGGAGAATGGTAAAGGAAGGGTAAAGCGCCCTCTCCTCTCCCCCTCCCCCGAGCCCGTCCTCCCGGGCCCGGGGCGTTGTCAGTGGCGGCCTCTACCGTCGAGGACATGAATGCCATGGGGGTGCGCTGGACGGCTGAGCAGGTGCTGGCACTGGCTCCTGACGAGGCCTCGCGCAGAGCGGGAAGCAAGCTCGGCACGGCAGGACCGTGGTCGGGCAGGGGCAGCGGCGGGGGCGCGGTCTGGGGTCTGTGCAAGGGCAGCGGCCGCGTGCCGTACCGGACGGTGGTCGACACGACGGGGCCCGCGTACCTGTGCGAGTGCCCCAGCCGCAAGTTCCCGTGCAAGCACGCGCTCGGCCTGCTGCTGCTCCAGGCCTCGGACGGGACGGAGAGCGAGGAGACCGCCGCGCCCGACTGGGCCGGGCGGTGGCTCGCGGCGCGCCGCGCACGGGCCGGGAGCCCGGCCCGGGGAACCGAGGGCGGCGCCGCCGCCGGCCCGGCGGATCCCGAGGCGGCGCGCCGCAGGGCCGAGCGCAGGGCCGCCCGGATCACCTCGGGCGCGGAGGAGTTGGAGCAGCGGCTCGCCGACCTGCTGCGCGGCGGCCTGGCGGCGGCCGAGCAGCGGGGGTACGGACTGTGGGAGGAGACGGCCGCCCGGATGGTCGACGCGCAGGCCCCGGGACTCGCGGGCCGCGTCAGGGAGTTGGGGGCGATACCGGGCTCGGGGCCCGGCTGGCCGGTGCGGCTCCTGGAGGAGTGCGCGCTGACCCACCTCCTCGACCGCGCCTGGCTCACCGCCGACCGGCTGCCCGCGCCGTTCGCGACGACCGTACGGACCCGGGTCGGCCTCCCCGCCCCGGTCGACGGGCTCCCGGTGCGCGACCACTGGCTCGTGCTCGCGCAGCACGACGCGGCCGACGCCCGGCTGACCACCCGGCGCATCTGGCTGCACGGCACGGCGAGCGGGCGCACGGCGCTCCTGCTGTCCTTCGGCGCGGCGGGGAGGGCGCCTCGACTGGCGCTCCCCGTGGGCGCGGTGCTCGACGGCGAGCTGACCCCGCACGCGGGCTCCGGTCAACTGCGCGCGGAGCCCGGCGAGGAGTTCGTCCTGGTCGAGGGCCCCGCCGCCCCGCCGCCGGGCGGACCGGTGGGCGCGGCCCTCGACGCGTACGGCCGCGCGCTGTGCGAGGACCCGTGGCTGGAGTCCTGGCCCGTGACGCTGAGCGGGGTCGTCCCCGCGCGCGCGGAGTACGGCTGGCAGCTCGCCGACGCGGACGGCCGCGAGGCGCTGCCGCTGACCCCCGCGGCCCAGTCCCGTCCCGGGCTCTGGCGCCTGGTCGCGCTGTCCGGCGGGGCCCCGGTGACGGTCTTCGGGGAGTGCGGGCACCGGGGGTTCACCCCGCTCGCCGCCTGGTCCCCGGAGAACCCGGGAGAAACGGTCCCTCTCATATGACCCCCGCCCACGGAACACCGTCCGACCGAAGGACCCCGATGGAGACGGACACGACGATCCCGACGCCCGGCGCTCCTCCCACGGAGGACGGCACCCGTGACCACGGCGCCCGTGACCACGGCGCCGGGGAGTACGAAGGCACGGAGGACGGCGGCTGGGAGGAACTCGTCACCTCGGCCCTGCTCGGCACCGACCGCCGGGTGCCCGCCCGGCTCGGGGCCCTGCCGGGACGTGACCTGCCGGGCGCACTGCTCGACGCCGCCGCGCTGCACACCGTGCGGCGCAGGGCGGGACTCCGCCCCGGGCCCGCCGTGCCACCGCCGGAGCCCGCGCCCGAGGACCACCGCCGGCCACTGCCGGGGGCCGCGCGGCGGCGGCTCGACCAGCTGCTCGCCGGCCGCGCCGCGCCCTCGCCCGCAGGGCGGCGCGGGGCCGCGCCCGACCTGGCCGAACTCCTCCCGCAGTGGCTCGCCCTGGCCAACGAGCGAGGGTTCAAGGCACCGGCCGCCACCTTGCCCTCCCTCCTCGACGCGGCCCGGGCCCGCACCGATCTGCGGCCCCAGGCCCTTCTGCTGGCCGGGCCGCGCGGCCTGTGGCTGGCCCGGCTGAACCCCGAGTGGCGGTTCGCCCTGCGCGGTGCGGGCGCCGGCACCTCGCTCCCGGACCCCGGGGACCGGGAGGGGGTGCGCGCCCTGTGGGACGAGGGCCTGTTCGCCGAGCGGGTCGCCCTGCTCTGCGCCGTACGGACGGAGGAGCCGTCGGCCGGGCTCGCTCTTCTCGCGTCCACCTGGCCGGCCGAACGGGCGGAGGACCGGCTGATGTTCCTGGACTCGCTGCGGACCGGACTGTCCGGCGCGGACGAGGAGTTCCTGGAGGAGGCCCTCGGCGACCGCAGCCGCAATGTCCGCGCGACCGCCGCCGAACTCCTCTCCGCCCTGCCGGCCTCGGCGCTCGCGGGCCGGATGGCGGGCCGCGCGGTCACCTGCGTCGGTCTCGACCGGACCGCGGAGTCGCCCACGATCACCGTGGAGGCCCCGCACGAGTGCGACTCGGCCATGCAGCGGGACGGCCTCGCGGCGACACCGCCCGCCGGCCGGGGCGAGCGGTCCTGGTGGCTGGGTCAGCTCGTCGAGGCCGCGCCGCTGTCCTGCTGGCCGCCGAGGTTCGGCGGGCGCGGACCGGAGGAGATCGTGGCGCTGCCGGTCGCCGACGACTGGCAGGCCGAGCTGCACGCGGCCTGGTGTCGGGCAGCCGTACGGCAGCGGGACGCGGACTGGTCCCGGGCGCTGCTCGGCTCCCCGGCGACCCCGCCCGCGACGGGCCCCGGCACGTCGTCGCTGGCCGAGCGGGCCCAGCTCCTCTCGACGCTTCCGCCGGAGGAACGGGCGCGCTGGGTCGGGGCGTTCATCGCGGCCCACGGCCTGTCGGAGGCGTTCCAACTGCTCGGTGTCTGCGAGGTGCCGTGGGCGGAGCCGCTCGGCGGGGCGGTGATCGACGCTCTCGACATCGCACGGGAGGCGGGCAGTTACCCGTGGAGCTTCAGCGGGGTGATGGGGCTCGCGGAGCGCTGCCTCGCCCCGGAGGCGGCCCGGCAGCTGGAGTCCCTGACGGCCCGGCCCGAGGAGGCGGAGGACATCTCCCCCGGCGCGGGCGGCTACTGGTCCGAGGCGTTCCAGCGCCTGGTCTCCACGCTGCGGCTGCGCGAGGCGATGAGAACCGAACTCACGGAACCGGCACGGTAGACCTCACGGAACCGGCACGGCAGACCTCACGGACCGGGCCGGTGGAACTCGGCGCCCCGACACACCCGAGGCCCCCGACACACCCGAGCGCCCCTGCGCCCCCGATGCCCCGGCACGCCGAAGGGCCCTCCCGCACGGAAGGGCCCTTCGCAACCCGAGGCGCGTATCACCGAAACGGACTACAGGGATTACACGGATTACACGGATTAAGCGGATTACGCGGCCACGCGGACGTTCGCGTTCACCCAGTCGACGATGGACGCGGTCGTCGCGCCCGGCGTGAAGATCTCCGCCACGCCCTTCTCCTTCAGCGGCGCGATGTCCCCGTCGGGGATGATGCCGCCGCCGAAGACCTTGATGTCCTCGGCGTCACGGTCCTTGAGGAGCTCCAGGACCTTCACGAACAGCGTGTTGTGCGCGCCCGAGAGGATCGAGAGGCCGATCGCGTCGGCGTCCTCCTGGATCGCGGTGTCGACGATCTGCTCGGGCGTCTGGTGGAGGCCGGTGTAGATGACCTCCATACCGGCGTCGCGGAGTGCCCGCGCGATCACCTTGGCCCCGCGATCGTGGCCGTCGAGACCCGGCTTGGCAACCACCACGCGGATCGGACCGGTCACACCCATCACTGCCTCCACATGCGACCCCCGCGCGTCTTTGCCGGGGAGGTGAACGAACGTTATCCCCAGCATCCCGCACCCGGCTGTTTCGCGGCGGCGAGCGAGGGGGAAATCACACGTGGGACATGTTCGCTCTGCGTCGTACCCCGCTTTCGGGCCCTCCTCCTGGGCCCACCAGCCGCAAGCGGGGCACGGTCGCGAAGGGAGCCGCGACGAGGTCGCCGCGCCTCCGTGCCGCCGTCCG
>NZ_JBHTSA010000180.1:0-11984 GCF_042795405.1 Streptomyces sp. NPDC056480
AGCCCGTTGTTTACCGGCTTACCCGCCCCCCCCGTTCCTCCCCCTCCCCCCCCGCCCCGCCCGGGGCGCCCCGGCGCTTCTGCGTGTCCGGGCGGCGCGGTGGTGCCGTCGGCGCCGTGCTTCTCGGGCTTGTGGCCGAAGACCGTCGACCTTTATAGTCAACATGACTCTTAAGGAGGCGGGCGTGAGCCTCGCAGGCATGCTCGAACCGCTGCAGCAGCCGCTCTTCACGATCCTGGACACCCCGGTCAGCTGGACCGAGGTCCTGGGATTCGGCAGCGGGGCGCTCTGCGTCTGGCTCGTCGCCCGTCAGCACCTCGCGAACTGGCCCATCGGCATCGCCAACAACCTGTTCTTCGTCCTGCTCTTCACGCAGGCCGGGTTGTACGCGGACGTCGGCCTCCAGATCGTCTTCATCACCCTCGCCGTGTACGGCTGGTGGACCTGGACCCACGGGGGTGGACCAGGCTCCGACGTCCTCCCGGTGCGCCGCACCACGCGCACCGAATGGACGTGGCTGCTCACGGCGGGGGTGGTGGGGACCCTCGCCCTCACCCTGCTCCTCGACCGCGCCACCGACTCGACCGTCCCCTTCTGGGACGCCCTGACGACCGCGCTCTCCCTCATGGCGACCTACGGCCAGTGCCGCAAGCGCCTGGAGTCCTGGTGGCTGTGGATCGCCGCCGACGTGGTCTACGTACCGCTGTACGCGTACAAGGAGCTGTACCTGACCTCCCTGCTCTACGTCGGCTTCATGACGCTCTGCGTCCTCGGCCTGCGAGGCTGGACCAAGGACCTCGCCGCACGCCGCGCCCTCCGGATGGAGGCGGTGGCATGAGCCGCTACGGACACGGCCTGGTCCTCGGCAAGTTCTATCCGCCGCACGCCGGCCACCACCATCTCGTCGACACCGCCCTCGACCGCTGCGAGCGCCTCACCGTCCTCGTCTGCGCCTCCTCCGTGGAGAGCGTCTCCCTGGAGGACCGGGTCGCCTGGATGCGCGAGATCCACCCCGACGCCCTCGTCGTCGGAGCCGTCGACGACATCCCCGTCGACCTCCAGGACCCCGACGTCTGGGACGCCCACATGGCCGTCTTCCGGGCCGCCGTGCCCGAGCGCGTCGACGCCGTCTTCACCTCGGAGCCGTACGGGGAGGAGCTCGCCCGCCGCTTCGGCGCCGAGTCCGTCTGCGTCGACCCCGGGCGCCACCGCTTCCCCGTCTCCGGCACCGCCGTCCGCGCGGACCCCGCCGGCTGCTGGGACTTCCTGGAGGCGCCCGTGCGCTCCGCGCTCACCCGGCGCGTCGTCGTCCTCGGCGCCGAGTCCACCGGCACCACCACCATGGCCCTCGCCCTCGCCGACCACTACCGGCGGCGCGGCGGCGTCTGGGCCAGGACCCGGTACGTACCGGAGTACGGGCGCGAGTACAGCGAACTCAAACTCGCCGAACTCCGCGCCGAACGCCCCGGCGCCGCATGGGCCGACGTCGCCTTCCACTCCTCCGACTTCCCCGTCATCGCCCAGCGCCAGGCCGAACTGGAGGAGGAGGCGGCCCGCGACGGCTCGCCCGTCCTCTTCTGCGACACCGACGCCTTCGCCACCACCATCTGGCACGAGCGCTACATGGGCACCACCAGCCCCGCCACCGGCGAGATCGCCGCCCACGGACGCCAGCACCTCTGGCTGCTCACCGACCACCGGGGCGTCGACTTCGAGGACGACGGCCTCCGCGACGGGGAGCACCTGCGGCCCTGGATGACCGCCCGCTTCCTCACCCAGCTCGCCCACAGCGGCCGGCGCACGGCCGTCCTCACCGGCCCGCACGAGGAACGCCTCGCGGCCGCCGTCGCCGCCGTCGACGGGCTGCTCGCCGAGGGCTGGGACCTCGCCGACCCCTTGCCGGAGCGCCGATGAACGGCGACCGGGTGCCGGACGAGGCGCCGTTGCACGGCGACAGAGTGTCGGACGAGACGCCGTTGAACGGCGACAGGGTCCCGGGCGAAGCGCCGAAGGGCACGCCGGGGGCGGCTTCGGCAGGCAGGCCCGAGGGCTACGACCCGTACGCCTTCGAGCCGTTCGCCGTCACCGTCGACCTCGCCGTCCTCACCCTCCGCGAGGAGCGCCTCCACGTCCTGCTCGTCGAGCGCGGCCAGCAGCCGTACGCCGGACACTGGGCCCTCCCCGGCGGCTTCGTCCTGCCCCGCGAGTCCGCCGAGCGGGCCGCCCGCCGCGAACTCGCCGAGGAGACCGGGCTCTCCGACACCACCGTCGCCGGACTCCACCTCGAACAGCTCCGCACCTACAGCGAACCGGACCGCGACCCGAGGATGCGGGTCGTCTCCGTCGCGTTCGCAGCGCTCGTGCCCGACGCGCCCGAACCGCGCGGCGGCGGAGACGCGGCGCAGGCCCGGTGGATGCCGTACGGGACGCACGGGCCGCTCGCCTTCGACCACGACCGCATCCTCGCCGACGCCCACGAACGGGTCGGCGCCAAGCTGGAGTACACCTGCCTCGCGACCGCCTTCTGCCCGCCCGAGTTCACCCTCGGCGAGCTGCGGCAGGTCTACGAGACGGTCTGGGGCGTCGAGCTGGACCGCCCCAACTTCCGGCGCAAGGTCCTCGCCACGCCCGGCTTCGTCCAGGCCGTGGAAGGACCGCCGCGCCTCACCGGCGGACGGGGGAAACCGGCCGCTCTCTACCGGGCGGGCGAGGCCACCACCCTCCACCCGCCCCTCCTGCGACCGGAAGGACGATCCACGTGAACCCGACCCGCACCGCGACCAAGCAGGCCGCGACCGGCTCCCTGATCGGGCTGGCGCTCGGCGACGCGCTCGGCTTCCCGACCGAGTTCAAGGACGTTCCGTCGATCCTGGCCTCGTTCGGACCCTGGCGGCAGATGCCGCTGCCCGTCCGGAACGGCAAGGCGTACGTCACCGACGACACCCAGATGGCCCTCGCCTTCGCCCGGGGCATCCGCACCGCGACGGACCGCGGCGTGCTCGCCCCGCTGCGCCTCGCCAGGCCCGTACGGGACGAGTTCGTCGACTGGTACCACTCGCCCGAGAACAACCGCGCCCCCGGCAACACCTGCCTGCGCGCCTGCGCCCTCCTCGACGGCGACCGGCTCTGGCAGGACGCCAGCCAGCTCGGCTCCAAGGGCTGCGGCGCCAACATGCGGGTCACGCCCATCGGGCTCGTCCCCGGGCTGAGCGAGGAGCAGCGGGCCGGCGCCGCCCAGCTCCAGGCGGCCCTGACCCACGGTCACCCCACCGCGCTGGCCGCCTCCGACCTCACCGCCCGCGCCGTGTACCTCCTCGCCCAGGGCGTCGACCCGGCCGGACTCGTCGGACAGCTCCGCTCGTACGCGTACGACAACCGCTCCCGGTATCACGAGCACTGGCTCGGCGACCTCTGGACCCGCTCCCAGGACCCCTCCGCGCTCTCCTTCATCCGGCGCGGCTGGGACGAGTGCCTGGCCGTCCTTGAGCGCCTCGACGCCGTCCAGCGCACCGCCGACCCGGAGCTCGACCCCTGTACGTACACGGGAGACGGCTGGATCGCCGAAGAGGCCCTGGCGACCGGGCTCCTCAGCTTCCTCCTCTTCCCCGAGGAGCCCCTCACCGTGCTGCGCCGGGCCGCCTGCACCCGGGGCGACTCCGACTCGATCGCCGCCCTCGCGGGCGCCTTCGCCGGTGCCCACCTCGGCGCGGACGCCTGGCCCAAGGAGTGGGAGGAGCACGTCGAGTACCGGAGCGACCTCCTGACCTTCGGCGCGCTCTGGGACGCTTGACCGATGACGCTCTCCCTCGAGTCCGCCCTGGACGCCGACCTCGCCGCCGTCGTGGCCGAACAGCCCGACCCCCTGCTCTTCGCCACCGTCTCCGGCGCGCACCTGTACGGCTTCCCGTCCCGTGACTCGGACGTGGACCTGCGCGGCGCGCACCTGCTGCCGGTGGACGCGCTGGTCGGGCTGCGCGAGCCCGAGGAGACCCGCAGCCGGATGTGGGACCGGGACGGCGTGGAGATGGACCTGGTCACCCACGACCTGCGGAAGTTCGCCCGGCTGATGCTGCGCCGCAACGGCTACGTCCTGGAGCAGCTCACCTCCCCGCTGGTCGCGCACACCACGGAGACCCACGCGGAGCTGGTCTCGCTCGTGCCCGAGGTGCTCACCTCCCACCACGCGCACCACTACCGGGGCTTCGCCGGCACGCAGTGGCGGCTCTTCGAGCGCAGCGGCGAGCTCAAGCCGCTGCTCTACACCTACCGGGCGCTGCTCACCGGCATCCATCTGATGCGGGCGGGCGAGGTGCAGGCGCATCTGCCGACCCTGGTCGGGGAGGTCGCCGAGGCGCCCGCCCGGCTGCCCGACCTCGTCGCGGCGAAGGCGGCGGCGGAGCACGGTCTCGCGGGAGTGGCGGTCGAGGACGTACGGGCGGAGACGGAGGCCCTGCACGGGGTCCTGGACGAGGCACAGGCCGCGTCCGGGCTGCGGGAGGCGTCGGTGCGCGCCCACGACCTGCTCCACGATCTGGTCGTACGGGCTCGGTCGACGACCCCGTAGAACCTGCGGGGCCCTGGCCGGGCGGGGGAGGAGCGGGCCGGAGCGGACCCTGGGCCGGACCGGGGCCCTACAGCGCGTCCGGCACCGAGCGGCGGCGCGCGCGGATCAGGAAGTCCTGCACGCGCGCGTGGTCCGGCGTCGCCGGGAGCGGAGTCGCGTCCAGGGCGCGGTCGGCCTCTTCCTGGAGCCGGTTCATCCAGGACTCGACCTCGGGCCAGGTCACCTCGCCGCGCTTGACCGAGAGGAGGCGCTCGCGCTCCTCGCCGACGTCGATCCGCAGCTCGCCCGAGCGCAGCAGGTCCCGGCAGCTGGTCAGCAGCCGCAGCAGGTGCATGGCGTGCTTCCAGCGCGGGTGGCCGTACTGGCGCACGTCCGCGTCGAGCTTGCGGCGCTGCCCGCCCGCGTAACGGACGAAGGTCTGATGGGCCTGCCGGGAGAGGAAGGCGCCGCGCAGCGAGAGCAGTTCGCGGCCGAGGTCGTCGACGTACTCGACCACGGGGGAGTGGAGGCACTCCAGGACGTTCGGGTTGTTGCGCAGGGCCAGCTCGCAGAAGCGTTCCAGCTCCCAGCTGAACTGCTCCTCGCCCGGCCCCTCCACATGCGCGGGGGGCTTGTCGAAGTGCCAGAACAACGGCGTCGGGGCGAGGTACACGCCCCGGACGTCCGTGTCACTGCCCTCGGTCGCGAGACCGAAGGCGCGCGAGCCCATCACACAGGAGTAGATCGTGTGGTCGCGCACCAGCTCGTCCGGAGTCATGCCGGTCAGGCTACGTCAGGGCTCTGACAGGGCTCTGACAGGGCTCTTGCAGGGCTCCGTCAGGGGTATGTCAGGGCTATGCCAGGGTGATCGAGTCCCCCGAGACGGCGATCTGCTCGGCCGGCAGCGGACGCGTAGCAGGTCCCGTCACCACCGCTGCGTCGGTGATGCGGAACTTGGAGCCGTGGCAGGGACAGTCGATGGTGCCGTCCGCGACCTTGTTCACCAGACAGCCCTGATGGGTGCAGATCGCGGAGAACGCCTTGAACTCACCCGCCGTGGGCTGGGTGACGACCACCTTCTCCGCCTTGAAGACCGTGCCGCCGCCGACCGGGATGTCGGCGGTCCTGGCCAGGGCCTTGCCGCTGGGCGCGCCGGCGGAGGCGCTCGTCTCGGCGGGGGCGCTCGGGGTGGCCGGCGCGCTCGTGCCGGGGGTGGCCGACGCGCTCGTGCCCGCGGTGTCGGCCGGGGTGGCCGGGGCGCTGGTGCCCGTACCGCCGTCGCCCCCGTCGTCCGAGCCGCAGCCCGCCGTCAGGGCCGCGGCGGCGACCAGGACGGTACGGCGGCTCGTGGCGCGTGCAGTCAGGTTGGTGACGCGTGAAGTCATACGGCCACCTTGGCGCCGCCGGGGCCGCCGGGTCCCGCAACACGCCTACACCCGGGGCGTCAGCTCCCTCGCACGGCCGTCCGCGTCCCGCCGCACCTCCAGGACCGAGGTCACCGCGTCCCGCTCGATCGGCCCGTACACATGCGGGAAGAGCGTCCCTCCCGAGCCCTCCCAGCGGACCTCCCCGGCCAGCCGCTCCTCGTCGATCACCAGCACCAGGAGCGGGCCCGGCACGTCCCGGTAGCGGGCGTCGACGATCACGAGAGCCGCCGCCTCGTCCGGCGAGCAGTGGACGAAGCCCTCGGCGGCGAGGGACGCCGGGGCGTACGGGGCATCGGGGGCGGCGGACCAGTCGGCCAGCGGTACGACGTGCAGCAACATGCCGACAGTTCTACCCTGCGGATCCTCCGGGCCGGGCCCGTACCCCGAGTGGCGGAGCATCCCGGTTCGGGTGACATTGGGCCTGTTCCGAACCGGACGAAAGGCAGGACCATGGCGGGAAACGACCTCGGCAGTCTCCTCGGGAGTCTCCTCGGAGGCGCCGGCGGACAGAGCGGCGGCAGCGGTGCCGGCGGCATCCTCGGCTCCCTGATCGGCGCGCTCGCGGGCGGCCAGGGCGGGGGCGGCGCGGGAGGATCGGGCGGTGCGTCGAACCCGCTCGGCGGACTCCTCGAGATGCTCACCAAGTCGGGCCTCACCGACCAGACCCGGTCCTGGGTCGGCACCGGTGACAACCAGCCCGTCAGCGGCGCCCAGATCGCCGAGGCCCTCCCGGACGAGACCCTGCAGAAGGTCGCCCAGGACGCCGGCGTCAGCCCGCAGGAGGCCGCCGACCAGATCGCGCAGTCGCTGCCGCAGGCCGTCGACAAGCTGACGCCGACCGGCTCGATGCCCCAGGGCTCCCTCGAGGACATCATCCGCGAGCAGAAGCTCTGACCGGTTCGCACCGACCGGCTCGCTCTGACCGGTTCGCATCGAGCGGTTCCCCTCCGACCGGACCGTCCGATTCCCGGCCTCCCGGGGCGCCGAAGGCTCGCGCGGGCGCCCGTCCTCCGTCTCGGAGGGCGGGCGCCCCGGCACGCCCTCCCGCCCCTGACTAGGCTGAACGGAGCACTGACGCAGGCGAAGGAGCACGACGTGGCGGTACGAGCGGTCCGAGGAGCCGTCCAGCTGGAGCGGGACGAGGCCGGACACATGAGCGAGCAGGTCGAAGAGCTGCTCGCCGCCGTCCTCGAGCGCAACGGACTCGAAGCCGACGACCTCATCAGCATCTGGTTCACGGCCACCCCCGACCTCCACAGCGACTTCCCCGCCGCCGCGGCCCGCCGCATCGGCATCGTCGACGTCCCCCTGATCTGCGCGCAGGAACTCGACATCGAGGGCGCGATGCCGCGGGTCGTCCGGCTCCTCGCCCACGTCGAGACCGACCTCCCCAAGTCCCGGATCGCGCACGTCTACCTCGGCGCCGCGGCCGCTCTGCGCAAGGACATCGCCCAGTGAGAACAGCGCTCGTCATCGGCACCGGACTGATCGGCACCTCCGCCGCGATCGCCCTCGCGGGCCGGGGCGTCACCGTCCACCTGCGCGACCACGACCCGGCGCGCGCCAGCACGGCCGCCGCGCTCGGCGCCGGCACCGACGAGGCGCCCGAGGGGCCCGTCGACCTCGTCATCGTGGCCGTACCCCCGGCGCACGTGGCAGCCACCCTCGCCGAGGCCATGACCGCCGGGCTCGGACGCGGCTACCTCGACGTGGCGAGCGTCAAGGGCGGCCCCAAGCGGGAGCTGGAGGCCCTGGGCCTCGACCTCACCGCGTACATCGGTACGCACCCCATGTCCGGCAAGGAGCGCTCGGGCCCGCTCGCCGCGACCGCCGACCTCTTCGAGGGACGCCCCTGGGTCCTCACCCCGACCCGCGACACCGACACCGAGGTCCTCAACCTCGCCCTGGAACTCGTCGCGCTGTGCCGGGCCGTCCCCGTCGTCATGGACGCCGACGCCCACGACCGCGCGGTCGCCCTCGTCTCCCACACCCCGCAGCTGGTGTCGTCGATGGTCGCCGCGCGCCTCGAGGAGGCCGACGAGTCGGCCGTACGGCTCTGCGGACAGGGCATCCGCGACGTCACCCGGATCGCCGCCTCGGACCCGCGCATGTGGGTCGAGATCCTCTCCGCGAACCCCGGCCCCGTGGCCGACGTCCTCTCCGGCGTCGCCGCCGACCTCGACGAGACCGTGCGCGCGCTGCGCTCCCTGCAGTCCGCCGACGAGGACAAGCGCCGGGACGGCGCCTCGGGCGTCGAGGACGTGCTGCGCCGCGGCAACGCCGGCCGCTCCCGCGTCCCCGGCAAGCACGGCGCCGCGCCCACGGCGTACGAGACGGTCGCCGTCCTCATCAGCGACCAGCCGGGCGAGCTGGCCCGGATCTTCGCCGACGCCGGTCGGGCGGGGGTCAACATCGAGGACGTCCGCATCGAGCACGCGACGGGGCAGCAGGCGGGTCTGGTCCAGCTGATGGTGGAGCCTGCGGCGGCGCCGGGGCTGGCGGCGGCGCTCCAGGAACGAGGCTGGTCCCTCCGCACCACCTGACGCGCTCGGGCTGCGCCGCCGCCGCCCGGAGACCCGCGCCGGCCCGGAGACCCGCGCCACGCGGGCTGCGCCCGCGCCCTCCGCGCCCGCACTCGCCCCCGTGCGGCCCGCGCCCGCGCCGTGCGGGCTGCGCCGCCGTCGAGGTCCCGCGCCCGAGCCCTCGCCGCCCCCGTGCGGCGCGCCCGCACCCACCCCCGTGTGGGCCGCGCCCGCATCCGCCCCTGTGCGGGCTGCGCCCGCGCACTCGCTGCCTCCACCCACCCCTCCCCCGTGTGGGCATTCGTCCCGCTGGGGCGGGACGGGTGGGCACACGGGACGGCGCCCTCTGGCGGCGCCTCCGCCCCTTGTGCCTGAGCCCGCACCCGACTGTGCACCGCACCTGGGGTGCGGGTTCAGGCGCGGAAGCCTGGGCCCGGCAAAGGGCGCCGTTCCGTTGTGCCCACCCGTTCCGCCCCAGCGGAACGAATGCCCACAACGGAGGGGCGGTGGGGGCCCGTGTGGGTGGGGCCGGGTGGGGGTCGGGGACTCGGTAACCTTGTGGAGGTCCCCCGCATCTCCGCCGGGTCCAGACACTCACCCCAGGAAGGTGTTCCCACCGTGGAATCCGTGATCGTCGCCATCGACGGGCCCTCCGGCACGGGCAAGTCCAGCACCTCGAAGGCGGTCGCCGCCAAGCTGGGTCTGAGCTACCTCGACACCGGCGCCCAGTACCGGGCGATCACCTGGTGGATGATCAGCAACGGTGTGGACGTCCACGACGCCGAGGCCGTGGCCAACGCCGCCGCGAAGCCGGTCATCGTCTCCGGCACCGACCCGGCGCGGCCCACCATCACCGTCGACGGCGCCGACGCCGCCGGCCCCATCCGTACCGAAGAGGTCACCTCCAAGGTCAGCGCCGTCAGCGCCGTCCCCGAGGTGCGGAGCCTGATCACGGAGCTCCAGCGGTCCATCGCCCGCGGCGCCGAGCACGGCATCGTCGTCGAGGGCCGGGACATCGGCACCACCGTCCTGCCCGACGCCGACCTCAAGATCTTCCTCACCGCCTCGCCCGAGGCCCGTGCCGCCCGCCGTTCCGGCGAGCTCAAGGGCGTCGACGTACAGGCGACGAAGGAAGCCCTGGTCAAGCGGGACGCGGCCGACTCCAGCCGGAAGACCTCGCCGCTGGCCAAGGCCGACGACGCCGTCGAGGTCGACACCACCGAGCTCACCCTCGACCAGGTCATCGAGTGCGTCGTCACCCTGGTGGACGAGAAGAGGACGGCCGCCAAGTGACCGTGCCCTCCGAGAAGGGCGCCGCCGTCGGCCGACGCATCGGCATCGGACTGATGTACGGCTTCTGGAAGCCGCGCGTCCTCGGCGCCTGGAAGGTGCCGGCCTCCGGACCCGCCATCCTCGCCGTCAACCACGCGCACAACATCGACGGCCCCATGCTCATGGGCACCGCACCGCGCCCCGTGCACTTCCTCATCAAGAAGGAGGCGTTCGTCGGCCCGCTCGGCAGCTTCCTCGAGGGCATCGGGCAGCTCAAGGTGGACCGCCACAGCACCGACCGCACGGCGATAGGAAACGCCCTGGGCGTCCTGGAGCAGGGCGGAGTCCTCGGGATCTTCCCCGAGGGCACCAGGGGCGACGGTGACTTCGCGTCGCTCCGCTCGGGCCTGGCGTACTTCGCCGTCCGCAGCGGCGCGCCGATCGTCCCGGTGGCCGTCCTGGGAAGCACCGAGCGCCACGGACGGTTGGTCAAGGCACTGCCTCCGCTGCGCGGCCGTGTCGACGTCGTCTTCGGTGACGCCTTCGAGGCGGGTGACGGCTCCGGCCGCCGCACGCGCAAGGCGCTCGACGAGGCCACCGTACGAATCCAGGGGAAGCTCACCGACCACCTGGAAAACGCCAGGCGCCTCACCGGGCGCTGAGCGAGACTTTCAGTAGTGGGCCCCGCGGCCCGGGGACCCACCGACCACGAATGATCAAGGAACGGACTTCATGAACGACCAGCACGACCACGGGGCACTTGGCGACGCCGAGTACGCGGAGTTCATGGAGCTCGCCTCCGAAGAAGGCTTCGACGTCGAAGAGGTCGAGGGCGCGATCGAGGAGGCCGGCCACGGCCCCCTCCCCGTCCTCGCCGTCGTCGGCCGTCCGAACGTCGGCAAGTCGACCCTGGTGAACCGCATCATCGGCCGCCGTGAGGCCGTCGTCGAGGACAAGCCGGGCGTCACCCGCGACCGCGTCACCTACGAGGCCGAATGGGCCGGGCGCCGCTTCAAGGTCGTCGACACCGGCGGCTGGGAGCAGGACGTCCTCGGCATCGACGCCTCCGTCGCCGCCCAGGCCGAGTTCGCCATCGAGGCAGCCGACGCCTGTCTCTTCGTCGTGGACGCCACCGTCGGCGCCACCGACACCGACGAGGCCGTCGTCAAGCTGCTGCGCCGCGCCGGGAAGCCGGTCGTCCTCGCCGCCAACAAGGTCGACGGGCAGTCCGGCGAGGCCGACGCGGCCACGCTGTGGTCCCTGGGTCTCGGCGAGCCGTTCCCGGTCTCCTCGCTGCACGGCCGCGGCACCGGCGACCTCCTCGACGAGGTCCTGAAGAAGCTGCCCGAGGCCCCCGAGCAGCGCTTCGGCAACGTCGTCGGCGGCCCGCGCCGCATCGCCCTCATCGGCCGCCCGAACGTCGGCAAGTCCTCGCTGCTCAACAAGGTGGCGAACGAGGACCGCGTCGTCGTCAACGAGCTGGCCGGCACCACCCGCGACCCGGTCGACGAGCTGATCGAGCTCGGCGGCGTGACGTGGAAGTTCGTCGACACCGCCGGCATCCGCAAGAAGGTCCACCTCCAGGAGGGCGCGGACTACTACGCCTCCCTGCGGACGGCCGCGGCCGTCGAGAAGGCCGAGGTGGCCGTCATCCTGATCGACACCACCGACAACATCTCGGTCCAGGACCAGCGCATCATCACGATGGCGGTCGAGTCGGGCCGTGCCATCGTCATCGCCTACAACAAGTGGGACGAGCTCGACGAGGAGCGCCGCTACTACCTCGAGCGCGAGATCGAGACCGAGATGCAGCAGGTCTCCTGGGCGCCCCGGGTCAACGTCTCCGCCAAGACCGGCCGCCACATGGAGAAGCTGGTCCCGGCGATCGAGACCGCCCTCGCCGGCTGGGAGACCCGTGTCCCCACCGGCCGGCTCAACGCCTTCCTCGGTGAGATCGTCGCGGCCCACCCGCACCCGATCCGCGGCGGCAAGCAGCCCCGCATCCTCTTCGGCACGCAGGCGGGCACCAAGCCGCCCCGCTTCGTGCTCTTCGCCTCGGGCTTCCTCGAGGCCGGGTACCGCCGCTTCATCGAGCGCCGTCTCCGCGAGGAGTTCGGCTTCGAGGGCACCCCGATCCACATCTCGGTGCGTGTGCGCGAGAAGCGCGGCCGCAAGAAGTAGTCCGGCCGGACCGGCGACGGACCGGGGACACGGCGGAGG
>NZ_JBHTSA010000181.1:0-11830 GCF_042795405.1 Streptomyces sp. NPDC056480
GCCCCGGGCACGCAACCCGGGGCCGTCGCCGTCACACGCCTGCTCAGACCTCGCCGGCCGCCGTCAGCTCGGCCAGTCGCACCAGGGTGCGGACCGAGGATCCGGTGCCGCCCTTGGGGGTGTAGCCGTACGGGGCGCCCTCGTGGAACGCCGGGCCCGCGATGTCCAGGTGGGCCCAGGTGATGCCCTCGCCCACGAACTCCTGGAGGAAGAGACCGGCGACCAGGCCGCCGCCCATCCGCTCACCCATGTTGGCGATGTCGGCGGTGGGGGAGTCCATGCCCTTGCGCAGGTCCGCGGGGAGCGGCATCGGCCAGGACGCCTCGCCGACCTCCTCCGCGATCTCGTGGATCGCGGAGCGGTAGTCGTCGTCGTTGGCCATGATGCCGAAGGTGCGGTTGCCCAGCGCCAGGACCATCGCGCCGGTCAGGGTCGCCACGTCGACGATCGCGTCCGGGTGCTCCTCGGAGGCCCTGGTCAGCGCGTCGGCGAGGACGAGCCGGCCCTCGGCGTCGGTGTTCAGGACCTCGACGGTCTTGCCGCTGTACATGCGCAGCACGTCACCCGGGCGGGTGGCGGAGCCGGACGGCATGTTCTCGGCGAGGGCGAGCCAGCCCGTGACGTTGACCTCGAGGCCGAGCCGGGCCGCGGCGACGACGGTGGAGAACACGGCGGCGGCGCCGCTCATGTCGCACTTCATCGTCTCGTTGTGGCCGGCCGGCTTCAGGGAGATGCCGCCCGAGTCGTAGGTGATGCCCTTGCCGACCAGGGCGAGGGTCTTCTCCGCCTTCGGGTGGGTGTAGCCGATGCGGACCAGGCGCGGCGGGTTCTCGGAGCCGACGCCGACCCCGAGGATGCCGCCGTAGCCGCCCTTGGCGAGCGCCTTCTCGTCGAGGACCTGGACCTTGAGGCCGTGCTCCTTGCCGGCGGCCTGGGCGGCGGCGGCGAAGGCGGCCGGGGTCAGGTCGTTCGGCGGCATGTTGATCAGGTCGCGGGCGCGGTTGATCTCCTCGGCGACGGCCTGGGCGCGCTCGGCGGCGGCCTTGTGGGCCTTGTCGCGCGGCTTGGCGCCGAGCAGGGCGACCTCGCCCAGCGGCTTCTTCGCGTCCTTGCCGGACTCCTGGTACTGGGTGAAGGCGTACGCGCCGAGCAGGGCGCCCTCCGCGATGGCGGCGGCGTCGTCGGCGTCGTCGATCGGCAGCGCGAACGCGGCCTTCTTCGAGCCGGTCAGGGTGCGGGCGGCGACACCGGCGGCCCGGCGGAGGGTCTCCGCGGCGTAGGACGCGCCGTCCTCGGGGGCGGAGCCCAGGCCGACGGCCAGGACGACGGGGGCCTTGAGGCCGGCGGGGGCGGGCAGCTTGGTCGCCTCACCCTCGGCACCCGAGGCACCCAGCGTCTCCAGGACGGCGGCGAGCCGACCGTCGAAGGCCTTGTCGACGGACTCGGCGCCCGGAGCGACGACGAGCGTCTTCCCGGACTTCGCGACGCCGATGACGAGGGCGTCGGCGCGGAGCGTCGCCGCGCCGGCAGTGCTGAGAGTGAGAGCAGTCACGGTGGTGAAATCTCGCTTCCATTGAGTTCTGTGGCGGTCGAGGGATGGGCCGACCGTGCCCGCCGCATCGTATTTCGGCCCGGAGAGCGCCGAGAACGAGCCTACGCTCGCTCGCCCGGTTCGCTCACGGCGGCGTTGATTCACTCATCCGTGGTGTCTCTTTCATGTTTACCGTTCAGGCTCGGAGCGCTCGTTCACACTCGCCTCAGTCACGCAAGGACGACCCGCTCGTCTTCGCATCATCTGCAACATCTCCACAGGTTCGCCGCCCCGGCCCCCGGTGCGCGGGGACCTGCAGAGGGGGGACACCACCTGATGCACTCCGGCCGAATCCGTACGCCCGGAAGCGCGCCCCGCGCCCGTGGCGGCGCCCGCACCGCGCCCCGTACCGCCCGCGTCGCGGCCCTCGCCGCCGCCGCGCTGCTCGCCACCGTCGTCCCGTCCGCGCAGGCCGTCGCGGCTCCCGCGGCCGTCGTGCCCCGGATCGACCTGACCGTCCTGGTCGTGGACGACGGCGGCAGCGCGGTCGGGGCGATCACCGCCGAGCTGAAGGGCTCCGGCGTCGCGTACCGCAGGATCGACCTGAACGACCCGAACCGGCCGGTTCTCGACGCGGCCTTCCTCAGCGACACGCTCGACGGCCGCCCCCGCGCCAAGTACCAGGGCGTCGTCCTGCCCCACGAGACCGCCTTCGGCCCCGACTCCGCCGAGCACACCGCCCTCCAGGCGTACGAACGGACCTTCGGGATCCCGCAGGTCGACGCCTACACCTGGTCGCACCCCGGCGTCGGCCTCGACTACACCAACGAGGGCGGCTGGTCCGGCGTCCTCGACGGGACCACCGCGGGCATCACCGCCGCCGGGAAGGCGGGCCCCTTCCGGTACCTGGCCGGGGCACTCACCTTCGAGGACAACGACCCCGCGATCGCCGAGAGTTACGGCTACGCGGGCCGCCCCCGGGCCGGCTACACCAGCTACGTGGACGTGCCGGTCGACGGCGGCGGCCGGGCCAGCCTCGTCGGCGAGTACACCGCCGACGGCCGTCGCGAACTGGTCGTCACCTTCGCCTACAACCAGTACCAGCGGCAGTTCCGGGCCCTCGCCCGCGGCATCGTCGAATGGCTCACCCAGGGCGTCCACCTCGGCCAGAGCCGCAACTACCTCTCCGTGCACGTCGACGACGTCTTCGCGCCCGACGCCCGCTGGGACACCGGACTCAACTGCACGCCCGGCGACTTCGACTGCGTCGGCGACGACGGCGAGGGGGCCGATCCGATCCGGATGACGGTCGCCGACGCCCAGTACGCCGCCGCCTGGCAGAAGTCCTCCGGCTTCACCCTCGACATGGTCTACAACGGCGGCCAGGGCGAGCAGTGGAAGACCGAGCACGCCGGCTCCGACCCGCTCACCGACCGGCTCGTCGCCGACCGCGCCCAGTACCGGTGGATCAACCACACGTACACCCATCCCTTCCTCGGCTGCGTCCAGGACAACGCCGTCGTCCCCTGGCAGTGCGCCAAGGACGCCAAGGGCAACACCCTCTGGGTCAGCCGCGCCGAGCTGTCCGCCCAGATCCGCGACAACCACAACTGGGCCGTCCGCAAGGGCATCTCCGTCGACCGCTCCGAACTCGTCACCGGCGAGCACTCCGGCCTCAGGACCCTGCCCCAGCAGCCCGTCGACAACCCGAACCTGGCCGGCGCCCTCGCCGACAACGGCGTCAAGTGGACCGGCAGCGACAACTCCCGCGAACCGCAGCAGCGCGCGGTCGGCACCGCGTCCGGCGCCGCGAAGACCGTGCCCCGCCACCCCATGAACGTGTACTACAACGTGGGCACCGCCGCCGAGATGGCCGACGAGTACAACTGGATCTACACCTCCCGTGCCGACGGCGGCAGCGGCATCTGCGAGTCCAACCCGGCCTCCACCTGCCTGCCCGCCCCGCTCCCCACGGCCACCGGCTACGCCGACCACATCGTGCCGCAGGAGGCCCGCACCGCCCTCTCCCACGTTCTCGGCAACGACCCGCGGCCGCACTACGTGCACCAGTCGAACCTCGCCGAGGAGCGCCTGCTCTACCCCGTCCTCGACCGGGTACTCGCCGACTACCGGGGCCTGTTCGCGCCCAGCACGCCCCTGGTGAACCCGGCCCAGCGGGACGTCGGCACCGAGCTGACCCGCCGCGCCGCCTGGGACCAGGCCCTCGCCACCGGAAAGGTCACCGCCTACCGCATCGGCACCGCGGTCACCGTCAAGGCCCCGGCCGGCCTCACCGTGCCCGTCACCGCCCCCGAGGGCACCCGCAAGCGCCTCCTCCTCGGCACCGCCGTCTTCGGCACGCCGTACGCCGGGACCCGCTCCGCCTGGACCACGCCCGAACCGCTCCAGACCAGCGTCACACTCACGCTCCCGACCGCCTGACCAGCACGTTCTGGGGGGAACGCACATGCCGAGCAGTGGCCGTCACGTCACCATGCTCACCGAAGGCACCTACCCGCATGTCCACGGCGGCGTCAGCACCTGGTGCGACCAGCTCGTCCGCGGCATGCCCGAGGTCGACTTCGAGATCCTCGCCCTCACCGGCAGCGGCCGCGAACCCGTCACCTGGGAGCTGCCGTCCAACGTCACCCGGCACACCGCCTACCCCCTCTGGGGACTCCCGCAGGGGCCGACCGCGCCCGGCCTGTTCGCCGCAGCGCGCCGGCCCCTGCGGGGGCGTGAGCGCCGCCGCTTCCTCGACACCTACGAGCGGCTGCTCCTCGCCCTCCTCGACCCGGCGGCGGGCTACGACTTCGGCACCAGCCTGTACGGACTCGCCGAACTCGCCCGGCAGGGCCGACTGACCAACGCCCTGCGCTCCGAGGCCGCCCTGCGCTCCCTGATGTGGATCTGGACCATGCCGCACCTGCCGACGCTCGCGGCCCGGCCCACCGTCCACGACGCGCTCACCGCCACCGACCTGCTCGAACACGCCCTGCGGCCGCTGGCCGCCCGGATATCCGGAGACGGCGTCGCCCACGCCGTCTCCAGCGGCCTCGCCACCCTTCCGGCGCTCGCCGCACAGCACTTCGAAGGGGTGCCCTTCCTGCTCACCGAACACGGCATCTACCTCCGCGAGCGCTATCTCGGCTACCGCACCGAGGCACAACGCTGGCCCGTCAAGGCCCTCATGCTCGGCTTCTACCGCGAGCTCAACACCCTCGGCTACCGCAAGGCCGACCTCATCACCCCCTGCAACCAGTACAACCGGCGCTGGGAGGAGCGCGGCGGCGCCCCCGCCGAGCGCATCCGCACGGTCTACAACGGCGTCGACCCGGCCCTCTTCCCCGAGGCCGGTCCCGAACCCGAGACCCCCACGCTCAGCTGGTGCGGCCGCGTCGACCCCATCAAGGACCTCGAAACCCTGATCAGGGCGTACGCCATCTGCCGGGCCGAACTGCCCGCGCTGCGCCTCCGGTTGTTCGGTCCGGTCCCCGCCGGGAACGAGGACTACCTCACCCGCCTGGAGAAGCTGGCCGCCGAACTCGGCGTCACCGACGGGATCACCTTCGAGGGCCGGATCTCCGACGTGCCCAGCGCCTACGCGGCCGGCAGCGTGGTGATGCTCTCCTCCATCAGCGAGGGCTTCCCCTTCTCCCTCATCGAGGCCATGTCCTGCGGCCGCGCCACCGTCTCCACCGACGTCGGCGGGGTACGGGAGGCCGTCGGCGACACCGGGATCGTCGTCCCGCCCCGCGAACCGGCCGTCATGGCCGCCGCCGTCACCGCACTCCTCCGCGACGGGGCCCGCCGCGCCGAACTCGGCAGGCTCGCGCGGCAGCGGGTGGTGGACCGCTTCACGCTGCACCGCTCGGTGGACGGATTCCGCCAGATCTACCGCGAACTGGCGGGCGACCGGGTCCTCCCCGCGCCGCGCCCGGTCCCGGCGTTCACCCCCTCGCCCCTCCGTCTGAGCATCCCCGCCCCGCGCCGTGCCTCCACGGCCCTCGTACCAGGAGGCACCCCGGCATGAGCGGCTCGCTCTGGCTCAAGCCCCCGAGCACGGAAACCCCCCTGCCCGCGATCCCGCGGCCCCGCCGCGAGGGACACGCGGGGCGCGCCACGCCCCCGCCGGCCGACGCCTCCGCGGCCCCCGGCGCCCGCCCGGCGGGGCCGACCGCCCCCGCCGGCGGCGAACTCGCCGCCGATCCGCTCGACGAGCTCGCCGAACGGCTCGGGGGGCTCGTCGCCGTCGCAGTGCACCCCGACGAGATCGCCGCCGTCCTCGAGTCCGACGGCATGACCGACGACCACATCCGGCTCACCTACGGCCGCGCCGACTCCTTCGAGCTCGCCGAGGACCTCTACGCGCGCGTGGAGCGACGCCACCCCGCCCCGGAGGCGCCGCCCGGAGGCGCCTGGCACACCGGGCTCGCGGGCTGCCTCCTGCGCGGGCTCGTCTTCGCCCTGCCCGGACTCGCGTACGTCCTCGCCGCACCCCTGCTCGCAGGGGAGCAGGGCCGGTTCGGGCTCCCTGGCGGAACGGTTCCGCTGCTCGCCGGCGCCGTCACCGGCTGGGTCTGGAACCAGAGCCTCGCCCACCGCGCGTACACCTGGCTGGGCCTCGGCGACCGGCCCGCCGCCGCCCGCGCCCTGCTCCTCGGGGCCCCGGCGGGCGCCCTCGCCGGTGCGGTCGTCGCCCTCGCGGCGGCCGCTCCCGGCGAGACCCCGGCGGCCCTGTTCGCCGCCGGGCAGTCGGTCTACCTGGCCGCCGCGACCGTGCTCCTCGTCCTCGGCCGCGAACGGGCCCTGCTCTGCGCCCTGGCACCGCTCGCCGGAGCCGTCCCCGCCTTCCGCTGGGACCTGCCCGACCTCCTGCGCGCCGGCCTCCTGCTCACCGCGCTCACGGCGAGCGTCGTCTTCGCCGGGCTCGTCCTCCGGCCGGGCGCCCGGCGGGGCGCGGCGGGACGCGGCGGACCCCCGCGCGCGACCTCCGTCCCGTACGGCCTCTTCGGCCTCGGCAGCGGTCTGCTCGTGCTCCACGCGGGCATCGGCGACACCCTGGTGAGCGGTGCGGGCGCCGTCATCGCGCTGACCCTCTCCATGGGGCCCGCCGAGTGGCTGCTGCACCGCTTCCGCGGGGAGAGCCTGACCCGGCTGCGGACCGTGGCCACCGCGCGCGAGTTCCGCCGCGCGGTCACCGGCATCCTCGTGCTCTGTCTCGGCGGCTACCTCGGCGTGCTCGTCACGCTCACCATCACCGTGACGCTGGCCTGGCCCGGGGCGCCCTGGCCGACGCAGCCGCGGCTCGTCACCCTGCTCCTGATCGGGACCGTGCTCTGGCTGGGGCTGCTGCTCCAGGCCTTCGGGGCGGTGCTCAGCGCGGCCGCCGTCTGTCTGCTCGCGGCGGCGGCGCAGACGCTGGAACCCGCGGCGGGCCCGGTGGCGGCCGGGGGAGCGGCGGCCGTGCTCGCCGTCCTCACCTGTGTCCTGCTGGTCCGCCCGACCACCCACCGCGTCTAGGGGACCCGGCCCGTGAATCGTTTCCTCCTGGTGCCGTTCTACGAGCACCCGGCCGACCGGCCCGAGGCCTGGTCGGCCCTCGTCGACGTGGCGCCGTCCCTGTACGGCGTCGTCGTCAACCCCGCGAGCGGCGCGGGCGAGGCCCCCGACGCGGCGTTCGCGGAGGCCGCCGACCGGCTACGGGCGGCCGGGGTGCGGATCCTCGGCTACGTGGACACCGCCTACGGGCGCCGCCCGCAGGCCGAGGTCCTCACCGACCTGGTCCGCCACCGCGACTGGTACGGCACCGACGGCGCCTTCCTCGACCAGGTGTCCACCGCGCCCGCCGCCCTCGCCCACTACCGCCGGGTCGCGGTCGCGGCCCGGTCCGCCGGGGCGGCGACCCTGGTGTTCAACCACGGCGCCCATCCGGACCCGGGCTACGAGGAGTTCGCCGACCTCCTCGTCACCTTCGAGGGCCCCTGGGACACGTACCGGACCCTCGACCTGCCGGTCGCCCCCCACTACTGCCACCTCGTGTACGCGGCTCCGCCCGGCGTCCGCCCGGTCACCCCGGTGCACTGCGCCGTCCCCGGCACGGGCGCGCACCCGTGGGGCACCCTCCCGTACCTCCCGGAGCCCGCCCGCTGAGCCGGCCGGGGCGGGAGCGGGCACGGCACGATCACCCCAGGGCGGCCCGATCACCCCAGGGCGAGTGCCACCAGGGCCGTGGTCGCCGCCGTCTCCTCCACCGCCCCGAACACGTCCCCCGTCACACCGCCGAACCGCCGTACGCACCGGCGCAGGAGCGCCGCCGCCGCGCCCAGGGCCGCACCCGCCGCCAGGACGTTGCGGAGCGCGTCGTACGGGGAGAACAGCAGACCGGAAGCGGCGCAGAGGACCAGGACGACCGCCGTCGAGAGGGTCGCGGACCGGACCGGGACGGTCGCGGCGACGATCGCGCCGAGGCCCTCGGGGCGGGCCGCGGGGACGCCGTGGCGGGAGGCGTGGGTGAGGGCGAGGCGGGCGACGGTCGCGGCGAGGGCGGCGCCGACCGCCCCGTGCGCCCAGCTCTCCCCGTACAGCTCGAAGAGCGCGGCGACCTGGGCGAGCAGCACGAGGAGCAGCACGATGACGCCGAACGGGCCGACGTCCGACTGCTTCATGATGCGCAGCGCGTCCTCGGCGGGCTTGGCGCTGCCGAGGCCGTCGGCGGTGTCGGCGAGGCCGTCGAGGTGGAGACCCCGGGTGAGGACGGCGGGCACGGCGGTGGAGACGACGGCGGCGAGCAGCGGGCCCGAGTCGAGCGCGAGGAACGCGCCGCCGAGCCCGGCCGCGAAGAGTCCCACGACCAGACCGGCCACCGGGGCGCAGAGCATGCCGGCGCGCGCCGCGTCCCGGTCCCAGCGGGTGATGCGGGCGGGGAACACCGTGAGGGTGCCGAAGGCGAAACGCAGGCCGTCCATCCGGGCAGGGTAATCGCCGCCTCCGGACGGTAGATTGCGCATACCGCGCAAATCGGAACGGGGTGGCATGGGTCACTGGTTCTCCCGCAACATCGTCGAGCCGGGCAAGCTCCCGATGCTCCTCGCGCTGACCTCGTTCATCGTGACGTTCCTGGTCACGAGGACCATCGTCCGTCTCATCCGGGCGGGGAAGGGGCCGTTCGGGAACGTCTCCTCCGGCGGGCTCCACATCCATCACGTCGTACCCGGCGTGGTCCTCACCGTCATCGGCGGTTTCGGTGCGGTGGGCAGCGACCGGCACGGTTTCGGCGCCGCCCTCTTCGCGGTGGTCTTCGGGATCGGCGCGGGGCTCGTCCTGGACGAGTTCGCGCTGATCCTCCATCTCGACGACGTGTACTGGTCGGACGAGGGCCGCAAGAGCGTCGAGGTGGTCGTCCTCACCGCCGCCCTGGTCGGGCTCACCCTGAGCGGCTTCTCACCCCTGGGTGTCGACGACATGACCGCCGACGAACGCCAGGACCGGCTCACCTTCATCCTGACCCTCGCGCTGAACTTCCTCCTCATCCTGATCACCCTGGTGAAGGGGAAGTTCCGGATGGCGGTGATCGGCACCCTGATCCCGTTCGTGGCGATCGTCGGCGCCGTCCGGCTCGCCCGGCCCGGCTCCTGGTGGGCCCGCCGGTTCTACGGGCGCCGGCACCGGGCCCGGGCCCGCTCCCGGATCCGTACGTACCGCCACGACAAGCGCTGGACCAGGATCCGGCGCCGGGCTCAGGACTTGATCGGCGGCTTCCAGGAGCGGGTCCCCGGGCGGGGCGGCTCCACGCCCTCCTGACCGCGCTCGCGCCAGGCCTGGATCCCCATCAGGACGAGGACGCCGGCGATGGCCGCCAGATGCTCCTTGCCCGCCAGGTTCGGCTTGATGACCACCTCGACGACCATCGCCACGACCACGAGCGTGCCCGTCCACCGGGCCCCGTACCGCCAGCAGACGTAGACGGCGAGGCCCACCACGGCCGCCGACGGCCCGGTGTCGTGAACCTGCGCGTCGGTGGCGGGCAGCCCGAACGGGTTGTCCGGGCCGAGCGCGATGCCCACCCGCGCGTACAGCGTTCCGCAGAGGGTCGCCAGATAGGCGACGGCGAGGGTGCGCCACCGGCCCAGGCAGATCTCGGCGATCCCGAAGACCAGCAGCACCTGGGCGAGGGCGCCCCACACGGGCAGGTCGAGCGCCGGCACGAACAGCGAGAGCGGGGTCCGGAGCAGCGCCAGCCAGAACGGGTCCTCGGCCCGTACGGAGCCGATGTTCTGGACCGGCTGATAGCCCCAGTCCTGGTTCTGCACCACCTGGAAGAGCGCGGTGAGGCAGACGGCGGCGAGCGTCATCGGGACCGCACGCCACCTCCTCGTGACGAGCGCCGTCCTCACGGTGAAGAACAGCGGGCCCCACTCGCGGCGGGCGAACTCCCGGAGCGCGCGGGTCAACGGCCGCTCTCCAGATGCCGGCGGTGCATCCACTTCGGCAGCCCGGGGGCCTCCAGGAACCCCTCCGCGCGACCGGCCGCGAGGCCGATGCGCAGCAGGTCCGCACTCTTCTCGAAGAGCATGAATCGGGGCTCCCAGATCGGTCGGTACTTGGCGTTGGCGCGGTACAGCGACTCGATCTGCCACCAGCGGGAGAAGAAGCTGAGCAGTGAACGCCACATGCGCAGCACGGGTCCCGCCCCGAGCTTCGAGCCACGTTCGAAGACGGACCGGAACATCGCGAAGTTCAGCGAGACCTGAGTGATCCCGATCTCCTTGGCCCGCTGGAGGAGTTCGATGACCATGAACTCCATCAGGCCGTTCTCCGACTCGCGGTCCCGGCGCATCAGGTCGAGCGAGAGCCCCTTCGGCCCCCAGGGCACGAAGGACAGCACCGCCCGCAGCTCACCCTCCCCGTCAGTGCACTCCAGCATCACGCACCGGCCGTCCCGCGGGTCGCCGAGCCGGCCGAGCGCCATCGAGAAGCCGCGCTCGGTGGCCCCGTCCCGCCAGTCGTCGGCCTTCCGCAGCAGCTCGGCCATCTCCTCGGCCGGGATGTCCTCGTGACGCCGGATCCGGACCTCGTACCCGGCCCGCTTGACCCGGTTGAAGGCCTGCCGGACCGTCCGCATGGCCCGACCGTCCAGGGTGAACTCGTCGGTCTCCACGATCGCCTCGTCGCCCAGCTCCAGGGCGTCCAGACCGTGCCGGGCGTAGATGACCCCGGCCTCCTCGCTCGCGCCCATCACCGCCGGGATCCAGCCGTGCTCGCGCGCCTCGGCCAGCCACGGCTCGATCGCCCCGGGCCAGGCCTCGGGGTCGCCGATCGGGTCGCCCGAGGCCAGCGAGACCCCGCCGACCACCCGGTAGGTGACGGCGGCCTTCTCGCTCGGCGACCAGACGACGCTCTTCTCGCGGCGCAGCGCGAAGTAGCCGAGCGAGTCGCGGTCCCCCTGCTTGTCGAGGAGGGTCCGCAGCCGCTCCTCGTCCTCCTCGGTCAGCGGATCGGTGGCCCGGCGGGAGCGGAAGGCGGCGAAGAGCACCGCGAACAGCAGCAGCGTGGACAGGACGTTGATGGTGACGTCGACCCAGCCGGGCGTGGTGATCCCGGCGAACCGCGAGTCGTCCGAGGCCAGGGTGATCAGCCGCATCACGCCGTACCGCCAGCGCTCCAGGAAGGTGGAGGAGGCGGTGGAGGTGTTGGTGACGGTGACCAGGACGGCCGCGAGCAGCGAGGTGACGAGCAGTCCGCCGACCGCGACGACCGCGGCGAGCCACGGGTTGGATCGGTCGCCCTTCGCGTAGAACTCCTTGCGGCCCAGCAGCAGCGCGAGCACGAACGCGGCGGTCAGGACCAGCGAGATCCAGTTCTGGGCGTGCTGCCGGATCTCGGGGAAGAACATCACCAGCGCGAAGAGCAGCAGGAAGAGCCCGCCGAGCACCATGTTGAGGATCCACGCGGCCCGCTTGCGCCGCCGCATGGTGATCGCCAGGAAGAGGGTGAAGACCCCCGAGGCGAAGCCCGCCGTGAGCATGTACGGGGTGAAGTAGTTGTCCTCGTTGTGGCGGCGCAGGTCCTGCCCGAAGGAGACCCAGACGGCACTCAGGAAATTGATGAACGTGACGACGCGCAGGTACCAGACGGCGAACGCGGCGCTGCGCCGTGAACGGGCGGTCGTGCCCCGGGGTGCGGCTTCGGCAGACAAGCGGACTTCTCCCATGAAAAGCGATCATATGGGGCAGTGCTTGCCGTACGGAGACGCCGGAGACGGCCACGCGCGCGTGGCGCGTGACCGTCCCCGGCGTC
>NZ_JBHTSA010000182.1:0-11788 GCF_042795405.1 Streptomyces sp. NPDC056480
CCCCGTCGGGGGTGGGCGCACCGGCTTCGGAAGGACCGATCAGGCGTGCCGGATCAGGCGTTGACGCAGGTGTTGCCGAAGGTCGGGTTCAGCGCGCCGATGACGCTGACGGTGTTGCCGCAGAGGTTGACCGGGATGTGCACCGGGACCTGGACGACGTTGCCGGAGCCGACGCCGGGGGACTTCACGGCCGCACCCTCGGCGCCGGCGTCGGCGGTGGCGGCACCGGCGGCACCGGCGACCGCGGCGGCGGCACCCACGGTCAGGACAACGGCCTTGGCGATACGGGACATGGGGAAGTGCTCCTCGATCGAAATTCAACGTGGACTGCGCGGACTGTTCGGCCCGGCTCTCTCAACAACGCCCCGGCTTTTCATCGGTTGCTCTCCCGAACGGGTGACGTTCAACCGATCTTTGGGCCATAGGAGGGCCATTGGAGGGAGTGGGCGTGGAATGGCGCAACACGCTCAACGAGGAACCTGCCGCGTGGATACGGGAGTTAGCGTTTCCAGGCATCTAATGCTTACTATCGCCCCGCGTCAGGGTTATAACGTTCCCGAACGTTGCTTCCGGGCCCGCCGCGCGTTCACCCATTTCGTGCGGACGACACCTTCCCCTCTCCCGGCCTTCACGGGTCTTCCCTTCCTTCTCTCATCAAAGCGGAGAACCTGTATGCGGAATTCAGCGGTTCCTGCTGTGCGTCGCAGCGTGTTGTGCGCCCTGTCGTGTGCGGCGCTCTCCGCCGCACTGCCGGTCGCCTCCGCCTCGGCCCCCCCGCCGGGGGAGGCGAGCCGCGTCCCGTTCGCCGCGCGCTACCAGTCCGTGCAGCACGGTGGGGTCGTGCGCGCGGCCAACTCCTCGGCGAAGGGAGCGAAGGGCACCGAGTCGGTCAACGACGACGCCTCGATCGCCTACGTCGACGTGGACAGCGACCCCAACACGTACAACTCCAGCCGTGCCGAGCTCGCCGTCCCCGCGGGCGCCCGGGTCAGCTGGGCCCGTCTCTACTGGGGCGGCAACCTGCGGGTGGGCGAGCAGAAGCCGCCCGAGGACAACGGCCGAGTGCTGATCGCCGAGCCCGGCGGCGCCTACAAGGCGCTCCTCGCGGACACCCTGATCGGTCATCGCACCGCCGACGGCGCCGACGCCTTCCAGGCCTCGGCCGATGTCACCGAGCTGGTCCGTTCCTCCCGTTCGGGGCAGTGGACGGTGGCTCAGGTCAACGTCGCCATGGGCCGGTCGGAGGTCGGCGGCTGGGGTGGCTGGACGCTCGTCGCCGCGTACGAGAAGGCGTCCGAACCGCTCCGCAGGATCGGCGTCTGGGACGGATTCGAAACGGTCGGACCACGCTCCGGCGAGCTTCGCGTACCGCTCGACGCAAACCGTTACGACAAGGCCACGAACGGCCGTCTCGGGGTGATCGCCTATGACGGCGACCGGGGCACTTCCGGTGATTACCTGGCGGTGGAAACACGCCGCTCGAAGAGCTTCCGGCTCTCCGATTCCGCCAA
Source organism: Streptomyces sp. NPDC056480 (assembly GCF_042795405.1). Taxonomy (NCBI): domain Bacteria; kingdom Bacillati; phylum Actinomycetota; class Actinomycetes; order Kitasatosporales; family Streptomycetaceae; genus Streptomyces; species Streptomyces sp. NPDC056480. The sequence goes on from NZ_JBHTSA010000182.1 coordinate 1,512, forward strand.
TTCCGCGGACGACGTGATGAACTCGAGCATCACCGAATTCGGCACCGGCCGTACGGTCCGCTCACCCGATGGTACGAACACTCTCGGGTACGACTCCGACGTCTTCGATCTGCGGGGGGCACTGCGCGATGGAGCCGACCGTGTCCACGTCCGGGCGGGGAGCCGGAAGGACACCGTCTGGCTCGGTGCGCTCTTCTTCCAGGCGGACGTCCGGCCCTGACGTGCTGCCTCCACGAGACACGGACCGCGCGTCCGTCACCGTCCTGCACGCGGTCCAGCCCGGTGACGGCGGGGTCGCACGTGTCGTCATCGACCTCGTCCGCGCCCAACTGGCCGCCGGCCTGCGGGTCGCGGTCGCCTGCCCACCCGACACCGTCCTCGCCGCCGCCGTACGCGCCGAGGGGGCCGACACCCATGTCTGGCGCGCCGGCCGGAACCCGGGTCCCGAGCTCGTCCGCGAGACCCGCGGCCTCGCCCGGGTGATCCGTGCCGTCCGCCCCGGACTCGTCCACGCGCACAGCGCGAAGGCCGGGCTGTGCGCCCGACTCGCCCTGCGCGGAAGGATCCCGACGGTGTATCAGCCGCACGCCTGGTCCTTCGAGGCGGTCGAGGGAACGACCGCCGCGCTGGCCCGGCGCTGGGAGCGGTTCGGCGCCCGCTGGACCCACCGGATCCTCTGCGTCAGCGAGGCCGAGCGGCGTACCGGCGAGGCCGCCGGGGTCGCGGCCGGCTGGTCCGTCGTCCACAACGGTGTGGACGTCGCCCGGTTCGCGAGCGAAGGACCGCCCGGCAACCCCGCGCCCACCGTCGTCTGCGTGGGCCGGCTCTGCCGCCAGAAGGGCCAGGACGTGCTGCTCGCCGCCTGGCCCGCCGTCCTCGCGGAGGTGCCGACCGCCCGTCTCGTCCTGGTCGGCGACGGCCCCGACGGCGACCGGCTGCGCGCCGTCGCCGGCCCCTCGGTGCGGTTCACCGGAGCCGTCGACGACACCGTCCCCTGGTACCGGGCCGCCGACGTGGTCGTCCTGCCGTCCCGCTGGGAGGGCATGGCGCTCGCGCCCCTGGAGGCCATGGCCGCCGGCCGGCCCGTCGTCGTCAGCGATGTCGACGGGGCCCGCGAGAGCCTGCCGCCCGCCCATGAACCCCTGTGCCTGGTCCCGCCCGAGGACCCGGCCGCGCTCGCCACCGCTCTCGGCCGCCTCCTCGGCAGGCAGGAGCTCCGGCACCGCCTGGGCCGCGAGGCCCACGAGCACGTACTCAGCAGATTCGATGTCCGGCGCACCGGCGCGGCCGTCGCGGACCTCTACCGCGAACTGGCCGGAGTGCGAGGCACCGAGCACAGAGAGCCGATTGCGCAGTGACCACCGAAAGCACCAGCGTCCCTCCCTCACCGGGCCCCTGGCCCACGGCAGGCCAGTCCTTCGGCCTCGCCTCCCTCGCACCGCGCCGCGGCAGGACCGACCGGCTCGCCCTGCCGTACCGCCCCGCGCGGTCGCGGTCCGGCGTGCTGCCGCTCGTCGCGGTCGACTGCCTGGCCGTCCTCTCCGCCGCCACGCTGCTGAGCGGGGCGCACCACGACGCCCGGCTGCTGCTGCCGATCGTGGCGCTCGTCGTCCTCCTCGACGGGCGCGCGGGGCTGCACCGCCCGGCCCCGCACACCCGGGCCCTCGACGAACTGCCGGCGCTCGCCTCCCGCGCCGGTGTCGCCTGGTGTCTGGCGGCGGCCGCCGTGGCCGCGTACTCCCCGGGCCTGGCGATCGGGCCGCTGCGGCTCAGCGCCGCGTACGCCACGCACGTCGGCGTCGTGGTCCTGGTCCGGGCGCTGCTGCTCTCCCGGCGGCGCCGGATCGCCCGTGCCCACCCCCGGTCGGCGCTGGTCGTCGGCGGGGCGGGGGCCGCGCGCCGGTTCGCCGCCGCGGCCGCCCAGCATCCCGAGTACGGGGTGCGGCCGGTGGGCATCGTCGGCGTGCCCGAGCAGGGCCGCGCGCCCCGGCCGGCCGGCGAGGCCGGGCTTCCGGTGCTCACCACGACCGAGGAGATCCACCGGGCCGTCATCCAGAACACCGTGCGCGACGCGGTGTTCCTCGACGACGACCCGGGGCTTGTGACCCTCTTCCAGCACTACGGCTGCGTGACCTGGCGGGTCGGCGGTCGCCATCAGAACGGCCCGATGGGCGCGCACATGTGGGGGCACGCCTGGCAGCGCGTCGCCCCGCCGGTCGAGCGGCGCGGTCTGCCCGCCAAGCGCGCCCTCGACATCGCGCTCGCCGCGCCCGCGCTGGCGTTCGCCCTGCCGGTGCTGCTGCTCTGCGCGCTCGCCGTACGGCTCGCGGACGGCCCCGGAGTGCTGTTCCGGCAGGAGCGGGTGGGCCAGCACGGGCGGCACTTCACCCTGCTCAAGTTCCGTACGCTCCGGCCCTCCGACGACACCGAGTCGGCGACCCGCTGGAACGTGGCGGGCGACCGGCGGATGAGCGCGGCCGGCAGCTTCCTCCGGAGGAGTTCGCTCGACGAGCTGCCGCAGCTGTGGAACGTGCTGCGCGGGGACATGAGCCTGGTCGGACCTCGGCCCGAACGCCCGTACTTCGTCACCCAGTTCAGCAAGATCCACGCCGGTTACGCGGCCCGGCACCGGATGCCCGTGGGACTGACAGGTCTGGCGCAGGTGCACGGGCTGCGCGGCGACACCTCGATCGAGGACCGCTGCCGCTTCGACAACCACTACATCGACCACTGGTCGCTCTGGCAGGACGTCTGCATCCTGCTGCGTACGGCGGCCGGGCTCGTCCGACCCACAGGGAGCTGAGGATGGCCACGGCCGTGACGGTGCCGGCGCTCGCCCCGGACGACGTACGGGACTGGGCGCGCAGGGCCGTGGCGCTCTCCCCGGTGCTCGCCGTGATCGCGCTGCTGCTCGTCCCGGGCGGCGGCGGCGCGCAGGGCGGCACCGGCGGTACGGGAACGGTCGCCGACGCGGCCTCCGGGCTGCTCGTCCTGATCTGCCTCGTCCGGGTGCTGCGCGGCGGCGCCCGGCCGCTGACCCGGACGGCGGCCGTCGTCCTCGGCCTGCCGGTCCTCGGGATCTGTCTCGCGGCGATCACCTCGAACGACCCGGCGGCGAGCCTGCCGGGCGTCGCCCGGTACGTGCAGATCTTCGTGCTCGTCCCGGCCGCCGTGCTCCTGATGATCCGTGACCGGCGGGACTTCGCCGTGGTCGCCTGGGGTCTGGTCGGACTCGCGCTGGTCCAGGGCGCGGTCGGCGTCGCCCAGTACCTGACCGGCACCGGTGCCTCGTACATGGGTGAGGACATCCGGGCCGTCGGCACCTTCGGGCCGACCGATGTGATGGGCATGGCGACCGTCGTGTCGTACGGGCTCGTCGTCGTGACCGGGATCGCGCTCGGCAGCGGGCCCGGCCGGACCCGGACGGCCGCGCTCGTCTGCGCCGGGCTGCTCTTCCTGCCGCTGGTGCTGTCGTTCAGCCGGGGCGCGTGGATCGCGACCGTGCTCGCCTGCGGGATCCAGCTGCTGCTGTCGGGGCCCCGGCGGGCCGCGCGCGTGGCGCTCGCCGCCGGGGCGCTCGGGGTGGTCCTGGTCGGCGGGCTCGGCATCGGCTCGGCGATGGTGAAGGAGCGGGTCGCCAGCATCACGCAGGTGGCGGGCGCGCCGGACCAGTCGGTGACGGACCGGTACACGATGTGGGCCGCGGCCGGGCGGATGTGGGCCTCGGAACCGGTCACCGGCGTCGGCCTCAAGGGCTTCCCTCAGTACCGCGACTCGAACGCCTCCCTCGCCCTGTCCTCCGGCAGCGACACGGCCGGCGCGGGCGCCGCCTTCGCGCGTCAGCCGCTGCTGTCCCCGCACAACATGTACCTCCTGGTCCTCAGCGAGCAGGGCCTGTTCGGGCTGCTCGCCCTCGCGGGCAGCTGGGTGGCGCTGCTCGTCGGCGCGCTGCGGCGGCGCCGCCTCGGCGCGGACTGCGCGCTCGTCGCGACGGGCCTGCTCGGCTGGCAGCTCATCGACTTCTTCTACGCGGACATCGGCGGCCCCTCGACGGTCCTGATGTCGGTCGTGCTGGGCCTCGCGGCCTGGTGGGCCCTCGCGGAGGTACGGCGTGCGTGACCCGTGGGCCGGGGAACCGGAGCCCACGGACACCCCGCGGGCCGGTGAACCACGTCCCACGGGCGGACCGCCCTGCGGCGCCCCGCTGACCGACCCCTGGCCGACCGCGCCTCCGGGCCCCACGGACTCCCCGTGGCCCTCGGAGGCCGTCGTGCTGCCGGGGACGGGCGCGGGTTCGGGTGCGGGTTCGGGTGCGGGTTCGGGTGCGGGTTCGGGTGCGGGTTCTGGTGCGGGTGCGGGTTCCGGTGCGGATTCGGGTGCGGCCACGAGCACGGGCTCCGGCACCGGAGTCGCTCCGCCGCCCCCGCCCCGTACCGCCCCCCTCCGCACGGCCCCGCCCCGCGCCCCCTCCCCCCGGCCCTCCGGCCGCCGCGCCCACGCGCGCGGCCGGGCGGCCCGGACCGGCGCGCCCGAGGGCCGCGGGTTCCTCGCGAAGGCCGCCGCCGTGACCGCCGGGCTCACCGCGGTCGGGGCGCTGCTCGGGCTCGTACGGGACCAGATCCTGGCGGGGTACTTCGGAGCCGGCGCCGAGACGGACGCGTTCCTGGTGGCGTGGACCGTGCCGGAGTTCGCGTCGACGCTGCTCATCGAGGACGCGATGGCGCTGATCCTGGTGCCCGCGTTCTCCCGTGCCCTGGCCCGCCGTTCGAGCGGCCTGTGCGGCGACCCCGTGCGCGCCCTCGTACGCGGCACCCTCCCGCGGCTCACCCTCGCCGTCGGAGTCGTCGCCGCGGTGCTCGTCGCCGCCGCCCCGCTGATCGTCGGGGCGCTCGCGCCCGGACTGCCCGACCCCGGGCTCGCGATCGACTGCACGCGGCTGACCGGTACCTGCGTCCTGACCTTCGCCCTGGTCGGCTACTGCTCGGCGGCGCTCCGCGCGCACGGCTCGTTCCTGCCACCGGCCACCATCTACGTCGCGTACAACGCCGGCATCATCGGCACCATCCTGCTGCTCCGCGAGCCGTGGGGCGTGCGCTCGGCCGCCGCCGGGGTCGCCGTCGGCGGAATCCTGATGGTCCTCGTCCAGGCCCCCTCGCTCGTCCGCGAACTGCGTGCCCGCCCCGTACCCGTACGGGAGCCCGAGGCGCTCACGTCCCCCTCCACCGGTGAGGGCCGCATCCTGGTCCTCGGTCTGATCGCGCCCGTCGTCGCGTTCTCGCTGTCCCGGCAGTCCCAGACGCTGATCGAACGCTTCCTCGCCTCACCGCTGCCCGCCGGCGCCATCTCGCATCTGAACTACGCGCAGAAGGTCGCGCAGATGCCGATGATGCTCTCCCTGATGCTGTGCACGGTCAGCTTCCCGGTGGTCGCCCGCGCCCTCGCCGCAGGCGACACGGAGGCGGCCCGCCGTCGCGTCGAGCGCGACCTGCTGCTCGCCGCCGTCGTCGTCCTCGTCGGCGCCTCGACGGTGATCGCGGCCGCGCCCCGGATCGTCGAGCTCCTCTTCGAGCGCGGCGAGTTCACCCGTACCGACACCGTCGCCACCGCCGCCGTCATGCGGGTCTACTCCCTCGGGCTGCTCGGCCAGACGATGGTGGGCGCCCTGGTCCGCTGCTACTTCTCCGCCGCGCGCCCGCTCTGGTACCCGGCCGCCGCGATGGCCGCCGGACTCGTCACCACCGCCGCCGCCGGTGTCCCCGGCGCCCACTACTGGGGCGCCGTCGGCATCGCCGCCGCCAACGCCCTCGGCATCACCCTGACCGCGGTCCTGCTGCTGCGCGGCGCGCACCGGCAGGCCGTACCGGTCCATGTCGACCGGCTCGGTGAGGGGCTGCTCCGGCTCGCCACCGCCGGCGCGTGGGCCACCGGCGCCGGCTGGCTGTGCCAGCTCGCGATCGGCCCCGCCGCCCTCGCCGTCGCGGTGACGGGCCTCGTCGTGATCGGCATCTTCCTGATCTTCATCGCCTGCGCCGCCAAGGCGCCCGAGATTCCGCCCCTGCCCCGCTCCGCCTCCCGGAGGACCCCCCATGCCCGCCGCCACCGCGCTGAGCCGTCTGCTGCCGAAGCCGCCCCTGTGGATGAAGCCGCCCCCGTGGGTGGCGATGTACCACTCGATCACGGACACCGCTGACGATCCGTACCGGGTGACCGTCTCCCCCGTGCGCTTCGCCCGGCAGCTGCACTGGCTGGGCGACCGGGGCCTGCGCGGCGTGTCGGTCCGGGAGCTGCTCGCCGCCGGCGCGGAGGGGCGCGCCAAGGGGCTCGTCGGCCTGACCTTCGACGACGGCTACGCGGACTTCCTCGACTCGGCGCTGCCGCTGCTCCGACGGCACGGCTTCACCGCGACGGTGTACGTCCTGCCGGGGCGGCTCGGCGGCGAGAACACCTGGGACACGGACGGTCCGCGCAAGCCACTGCTCACCGAGGACGGCATCCGGCGGATCGCCGAGGCCGGCATGGAGATCGGCTCGCACGGGCTCACGCACGTCGCGCTCACCCAGGCCGACGACACGGAGCTCGCCGCCCAGACCCGGCAGAGCCGCGCGCTCCTGGAGGAGATGACCGGCACCACGGTCGAGGGCTTCTGCTACCCCTACGGAAAGGTCGACCCGCGCGTGATCCACGCCGTGCGCAAGGCCGGTTACACCTACGGCTGCGCGATCGACCCGGGCCCGCACACCGGCACGTACGCCCTGCCCCGGGTCCACATCGGCGAGGCAGACACCTCGTGGCGGCTCACCGCCAAGCGCCTCCTGCACCCGCTGCGCCGCCGCCACCCAGCCGATCTGATCCCCGCCCGGTACGGCCCCGCCGTGGTCGGTGCCTCATGAAGGTCCTGCATGTCATCACCGGGCTCGGCATCGGCGGCGCCGAGCAGCAGCTGCGGCTCCTGCTCCGCCATCTGCCGGTGCAGAGCGGCGTGGTCACGCTCACCAACCCCGGCGCCGTCGCCGCCGGCATCGAGTCCGACGGCACCCCGGTCACCCATCTGGGCATGACGGGCAACCGCGACGTCGGCGCGCTCCCCCGCCTCGCCCGGATCGTCCGGCAGGGCCGCTACGACCTCGTCCACACCCACCTCTACCGGGCCTGTGTGTACGGCAGGACGGCGGCCCGGCTCGCCGGTGTGCGACGCGTCATCGCCACCGAGCACTCCCTCGGGGAGTCCCAGATCGAGGGCCGGCCGCTCTCGGCGGGCACCCGCGCGCTCTACCTCGCCTCCGAACGGCTCGGCACCTCCACGGTCGCCGTCTCCCCCAGCGTCGCCCGCCGGCTCGCCGACTGGGGGGTGCCGCAGGAGCGCATCCGGATCGTCCCCAACGGCATCGAGACCGACCGCTTCGCCTTCGACGCCCGTGCCCGCCGCCTCGCCCGGGGTGTCCTCGGGCTCCCCGAGGACGCCCATGTCGTCGGCGGCGTGGGGCGGCTCACACCGGGGAAGCGCTTCGACCGGCTCGTCCGGGCCGTGGCGTCGATCCCCGACGCCCGGCTGCTCCTCGTCGGCGAGGGCGCGCAGCGCGCGGAACTCCTCCGGGTGGCCCGCGAGTGCGGGGCCGCCGACCGGGTCCTGCTCGTCGGGGCCTGCGAGGACCCGCCGAACGACGACCGGCCCGGCCCCTCGCTGCCCGGACTGCTCGCCGCCATGGACGTCTTCGTGTCCACCTCCCCCGACGAGACCTTCGGACTCGCCGTCGTCGAGGCCCTCGCCGCCGGACTGCCCGTCCTGTACGTGGCCTGCCCGGCCGTCGACGACCTGGCGCCGCAGGCGGCACCGGGCGCCCGCCGGATCGGCGAGTCCGTACCCGAGCTGATCTCCGCGCTGCGCGGCCTCCACGACGCCCGGCCGCCCCGGTTCCCGCTGCCGGCCGCCGCCCGCCGCTACGACATCGCGCACAGCGCACAGCAGTTGATGTCCCTCTACAACCAGGCCGTCCACGGCACCCCCTCCCCCGTGAAGTGAGAGAGCCCGTCCCATGAACACCACGCCACGCCGCACCCTTCTCCCCGCCGGCCTGCGCACACCGGGCCGCTGGGCGGTCCTGCCCGCCGCCGTCCTCGCCGGAGCCGTCCTCGGCGGCGGTTACGGGGCCCTCAAGACCCCGCAGTACGCGGCGACCAGCTACGTCATCGTCGTACCGGCGGAGAAGTCCGACCCGGCCGCCGCGCTCGGCTTCGCCCAGGCCTACGGGCGGGTCGCCACCGACATCGCGGTGACCGGCGACGCCCAGGTGTGGGCGGGGGTCAGCGCCGACACCCTGCGCAGGAACGTGCAGGCAGCGACCTCTCCGGACGCGCCGATGATCTCCATCACCGCCAGGGCCGAGAAGCCCGTGAAGGCCGTGTCCATGGCCGACGGGGTGGCCCGTGCGCTCGTCCTCAACAGCAGCCACGTCGCGGGCAGCACGGGCGTGAAGGTCGTGCAGTTCTCCCGCGCGACCAAGCCGGTCGCCCCCGTCTCGCCCTCCGCGCCGCTCTCCGCGCTCGTCGGCGGCTGTGCGGGCGGGCTCCTCGGCGGCCTCGCCCTCCTGGTCAGGCCGAAGCGCTCGGCCGCGCGCGGCGAGGCCCGGCACTCCCGGCAGGCGGCGGCCGCGTCCGGAGCCACGTCCTCCGCCGCCGTGCCCGCTCCGGCCTCCGCCGCGCACCAGCCGGAGGCGGTGTGAGTCCGAGAGCGACGGGCGCCGGACCGGCCCTGCGGACGGAGATCTGCCGTGACGAGGAGGGCTTCCGGCGGCTGGCGGCCGAGTGGACGGCGCTGTACGGGCGCTGCTCCACCGCCACCCCCTTCCAGTCCCACGCCTGGCTGCACTCCTGGTGGCTCTCGTACGGCAGGCCCGGTGCGCTGCGGCTGGTGCTCGTACGACGGGAGGACGGAGAGCTCGTCGCGGCCGCCGCCCTGATGCGCGCCCGGGGCCCGCTGCCCGTCCTCACCCAGCTCGGCGGCTCGATCACCGACTTCACGGACGTGCTCCTCGACGACGGCTGCCCCGAGGCGGCGCCCGCGCTGGCCGGGGCGCTCGCCCGGACCGCCCGGGGCACGGTGATCGACCTGCGGGAGGTACGGCCGGGGGCGGCCAGCGAACGGGTCCTCGTCCACTGGCGGGGTCCACGCCGGCGCATGCCCGACTCGTTCTGCCTCGAACTGCCCGCCGTCCCCATGGAGGGACTCCTGGCCCGCATCCCGTCCGGGAAGGCCCAGCGGGTCCGCGCCAAGCTGCGCAAGCTCGACGCCCTCGGCATCGACACGCGTGTGGTCACCGGTTCCGAGGTGCCCGCCGCCCTCGACCGGCTCCTGAGGCTCCATCGACTCCAGTGGCAGGGGCGGGGTGTCACCGCCGAGCACACCAGCGAGCGGTTCGCCCAGCACCTCACCCGGGCCGTGCGGCCGATGGTGGAGCGCGGGGACGCGATGGTGACCGAGTTCCGGCTGGCCGGGGACGTGGTGGCCGCCGACCTGACCCTGATGTCGCCGCGGCTCGCCGGCGGCTATCTGTACGGCGCCGACCCGGCCCTGCGGGCCCGCAAGGTCGACGTCGCGACGATGCTGCTCCGGCACGGCGCCGGGGAGACGAGCACGGGCGGCCGGGCCACGCTGAGCATGCTGCGGGGCACCGAGGCGTACAAGCACCACTGGCGGCCCGAGACCGTCGGCAACCAGCGGCTCATGCTCACCGGCCGGGGTACGGCCCCGCTGCTCTGGCTCCGCGCGGGCGCCGCCGGCGGACGCCGCTGGGCGGCCCGGCAGGCGCGGGAGCGTGCCTGGGTGGGCCGTGCGCTCGGCTGGCTCACGGGGCGCACGCCGAACGACGGCGGCGGATGATCTCCGCCGCCGTCGTCGCGGGGGTCAGAAGGGCCAGACGCCCTTCAGCGCGTCCTTCCAGTCGAGGTCGACCTCGTCCTTCCAGGAGTCCTTCGGGACACAGACCGGCCCACCGATCCAACTCTCGACCCATGAACCGAGGTTCACGGTCCAGCAGGCGGGCGCGGGCACGGGTTCCGGTTGCGGCTCGGGCTTCGGTTCCGGCTTGGGTTCCGGCTTCGGCTCGGGCTTGGGCTCGGGCTTCGGTTCCGGCTTGGGTTCCGGCTTCGGCTCGGGCTTGGGCTCGGGCTTCGGTTCCGGCTTGGGTTCCGGCTTCGGCTCCGGCTTCGGCTCAGGCTTCGGTTCCTGAATCTGATACGCCTCACCCACCCCCATAGACACATTCAGCTCTACAGTGTGG
>NZ_JBHTSA010000183.1:0-11437 GCF_042795405.1 Streptomyces sp. NPDC056480
TGGTTAAGCTTCTGGTGAAGCTGACCACTAACTACGTTAAGGTAACGGTCGTGTCTACCCGCTGACCCCGTCGGACGGACGTTTGGGGGCGCCCCCGCCCGGTGGGGGGGGGGCGCAGGCCGGGGCGGAGGCCCGGGGGCCGGGTGTCTCAGAAGCTGTCGGACCAGGACTTGCCGGTCAGCAGCTCGTACGCCTCCAGGTACTTGGCGCGCGTGGCGTCCACGATCTCCTGCGGGAGCGGCGGCGGGGGCTGCTCGCTCTTGCGGTCCCAGCCGGAGGCCGGGGAGGTCAGCCAGTTGCGGACGAACTGCTTGTCGTACGAGGGCTGGGCGCGGCCCGGCTGCCACTGGTCGGCCGGCCAGAAGCGCGAGGAGTCCGGGGTCAGGACCTCGTCGCCGAGGACGAGCGTCTCCCCGTCGAAGCCGAACTCGAACTTGGTGTCCGCGAGGATGATCCCGCGCTCGCGGGCGATGTCCCGGGCGCGGCCGTACACGGCGAGGGTCGTCCGGCGCAGCAGCTCAGCCGTCTCGGCGCCGACCTGGCGGGCGACCTCCTCGTACGACACGTTCTCGTCGTGGTCGCCGACCGCGGCCTTGGTGGCCGGGGTGAAGATCGGGGCGGGCAGTTCGGAGCCGTCGGCGAGGCCCTCGGGGAGCGCGAGGCCGCAGACCGTGCGGGACTCGTCGTACTCCAGGAGGCCGGAGCCGGTGAGGTAGCCGCGGGCCACGCACTCGACCGGAACCATGTTCAGCGACTTGCAGACGGTGGTGCGGCCCGCCCAGTCGGCGGGGGCCCCGGCCGGCAGCTCGGTGGAGATCACGTGGTGCGGGACCAGGTCGGAGAGCCGGTCGAACCACCACAGGGAGAGCTGGGTGAGGACCCGGCCCTTGTCGGGGATCTCGGTGGGCAGCACCCAGTCGTACGCGGACATGCGGTCGCTCGCCACCATCACGAGGTCCCCGTCCTCGTTCCGGTACAGGTCGCGCACCTTGCCCGTGTGGAGATGGGTCAGGCCCGGGACCTGGACGGGCTCGGGCTTTTCTACGAATCCGGACACGGTTCCTCCGCGTAGGTTGATCCAGGAGCGTGTCCGATTCTCTCGCACATCCGGACGGCCCCGGCCGCCAGGCCGTGTGACCCCCCGCTCAGTCCCCCCGCTCAGTCCCCCCGGTCAGTCCTCCCGCTCAGTCCCTCCGCTCCGCTCAGTCCCTCTTGCAGATCCGGTCGAGGAGGTTCGCGGTGGCGCGCTGGACCCGGGCGTCGACGTGGCCCGGCCGGTCGAGGGCCGGCGACCAGGCGAAGGTGCCGGAGGCGAAGACCCAGGCCCCCGAGGGCGCCCGGTAGAGACTCGTCTCCTGGTGCCGGAGCGCCCCCTCGCCGTCGCGGTAGGGCGAGTGGGCGAGCAGGATGCGGCCCTGGTGCTCGGGGAGCGCCGTCCGCGGGAAGTAGCGGTCGGCCTCGCCCGCGACCAGGCCGGGGAGCTCGTCGCCGTCACCGGCGCCGGTGGCCTCCCAGAGCCAGTGCTCGGCGTTCCGTACGACCAGCGGGTGCGGTTCGGGCACCCGGCCCGCGTACTGGATGCCGAGGAGCTGCTGCTCGGGCCGGTCGACCTCGCGCCAGAGCGCGGGCCGGCCGGGGCCGCGGCGCTTGCGGCAGGTGAGGAGCCGGTCCGGCACCCCGGACGGCGAGGGGCCCAGCTCCACCTGCCAGTACATGGTGTTGGCGGAGAGGAAGACCAGCGACGTGCCCTGGTCACGGGCGAGTTCGACGGTCTTGCGCATCGGCACCGACCAGTACTCGTCGTGCCCGGGGAAGACCAGGCCACGGTAGCGGCTCGGGTCGACCCGGCCCGCGTGCAGATCGCGGGTCTCCGCGTACGCCAGGTCGTATCCGTAGCGCTCGGCCCAGCGGATGAAGTCGTACGCGTGCCCGACGTGGAGCGGCAGCCCCGCGCCCGCGTACGGGCGGTCGAAGGAGACGGTGACCGCCGCGTCCTGCTCGCCGAGCAGCCTGCCCTCCTCGTCCCAGGCGTGGTAGAGGCTGGCGCCGGTGTGCCCGTCCTCCGGATAGAGGTTGTACGCCTGCCAGGTCACGTCCGGGAGGACGAGGAGCAGATCGGCCGGGTGGTTGTCGCGGACCGTGAAGGGGATGTGCGAGCGGTAGCCGTCGGCGGTGGTGAGCACCGCGACGTACGCCCCGATCGACCAGTAGCTGGGGACCTGCAGCCGCCAGGACTGCCACCAGTGGTGGCAGGAGACGGTGCGGTCGGCGGTCAGCGGGGCCGGCTGGACGATGCCGGAGAGCCGGGGGCTCGTGGTGATCTTCGCGGCGCCGTCGCCGCCGTAGTGACCGATCCGGTAGACGTCGACCGAGAACTGCTGCGGCGGGTCCACCGTGATGTGGAAGTCGATCGACTCCCCCGGTGCCACGGCGCCGTCGGAGGCGAAACCCTTGATCTGGCGGCGGACGTCGTCGGCCGTGCGCGGGCCTCCGCTGCCGCCCCGGGCCAGGATCTCGTCCGCGTACCAGGGGACCATCTGCCCGGTGTCGTCGAAGTAGTTCTCGGAACCGCGCAGCCAGGGCAACGGGCCCTGGCCGAAGGGATCGGTGACGGCGTGCGCGAGCGCACCCGACTCCCACCGTCTGATCTGGTCCGCCCCCATGCTGCGCCCCTCCCTCGACTCCCCCGGGTCGGCTGGTCAGTGCCTGTGGCTTGTGCGTCTGTCAGTGACGGTCTCCAGCACATCACATAACGCACGCACTCCGTCACCGTTCGTCGTGAATTGGCGAGAGTGGAAGGCGGGGCTCCGAAACGGGTGATCCCCAGGACCCCTCCGGACGCCTTCCGGGACGCACCGGACGGGCCTCCGGGGCTCGGCCTCCGGGCTGGCCTCCGGGGCTCGGCCTTCGGGGCTGGCCCTTCTGGCGGGCGCTCCCGGGGCCGGCCTCCGGGACTCGCCCTCCGGGGATCGGCGCCTCCGGGGGCTCGCCGGGAGGCTCAGACCAGGCGTACGGGCTTCTCGGGGCGCACCCCCGTGCGGGCCAGCCAGACCCGCAGCGGCTCCGGGTCGCCGTCCTCGACGAGCGCGAGCACGCGGGGGCCGAGGTCCACCGCCCGCTCGCCGCCGACGAGGAGCGCGGGACCGTCGAGCCAGTCGAGACCGGGGGTGGCCTCGGCGGTGTCCACCGCCGCGCAGCAGACCATCGCGGTGACGTGGTCGGCCAGCAGGTCGCGACCCGAGCGGGGCGGCTGGAGCGGGAAGAGCGGAAGCGGGCCGTCCGGGCCACTGACGACCGCGGGGGATGTGCCGCCGGAGTGCCGGTCGTCCTTCTCGGCGCTGCGGGCCGCCGCCTCGGCGGTCAGGGCGTCGGCGGCCACACGCGCCTCCCGTACGGCCTCCTCACGCGCGAGCAGCGCGCTGAGCGCGCCGGCGAGCACCTCGGCGGCGGGATTGACGGTCTCTTCGTCGTCCTCGGCGTCGATGTCGAGGTCGGAGTCGGAGTCGAGGTCGAGGTCGGTCGTGGTGGCGATGTCGGTGGTGGTGTCGACGGGGGTCTCAGCGGCGGTGTCGATGTCGGTGGTGTCGATGTCGACGGCGGTGTCTGTGCCGGTGGTGGTGTCTGTGGCGGTGGTGGTGTCTGCGCCGGTGGTGGTGTCTGTGGCGGTGGTGGTGTCCGTGGCTGCGTCGGCATCGGCGGGCTTCGTCGGCTCCGTGGAGAGGTGGGCGATCACCCGGGTCAGGGTCGGGCCTTCGGCCGCGCCCTCACCGCCCCCGATTCCTGCCGCGGCCTCCGCCAGACCGAGGCCGTCGAGGACCTGGTGCAGCCGGGCCGCGTCGGTGCGCCACTTCCGGTCGACGACCTCCTCCGGGTACTGGCTCCACTCCACCGGGGACCAGTCGGGCCCGGGCTCGGCCGGGCCGCCGTGGAAGAGACGGGCGGCGAGCAGCGAGGTGGCCTCGTCGACCGCGCCCGGCTCCTCCAGGAGGTCGCAGGCGGGGCGCTCGCCGAGCCGGGAGGAGAAGCCTTCCGCGAGCCGGTCGCGGCGGGAGAGCTCGGTCAGGGCGGAGACCACGCCGGCGTCGAGCTTGGCGGGCCAGCGGCCCATCCGCCAGGCGGGCAGCGCGACGCGGGTCAGGAGCCGGTCCCAGCCCGCGTACGCCAGGCCGACCTGCTCCTGGGCGACGATCCGTACGCCGTAGTCCACGGCCTGGGCGCGCTCGGAGCCGGCGGCGGCGACCCCGCGCTCCATCTCGGCGGCGTGCCCGCGACAGGCGCGGAGCAGGACGCGGGCGACCTGCCCGACGCCGTGCGCGCCAAGGCGGCGGACCGGGTCGAGACCGGGAGTCCCGGGCACGGCCACGGCGGCGTCCAGGCCCCGGACGAAGCGTCGGGCCGCGGCTATGTCGGGATGTGCGGCGGGGCCCGTGCCGGCGACGACCGGGGCGAGGACCGCCCGCAGCTCGCCGACGCGCATCCACCACAGGAAGGGCGAACCTATGACGAGGACGGGGGCTCCTTCGCCCTCCCCCTCGCCGCCCGGTGTGCGCAGCGCGCGGTGGGCCCGGTGGGTGCGGTCCTCCAGCCAGCTGTCGCAGTCCGGGGTCAGGGCTATCGCGGCGGGCGCCGGGACGTCGAGCCGGTCGGCCAGGTCCCGGACGAGCCGGTAGAGGTCGGGGGCGGCGGTCTCGGCGAGCTCCACCGTCGGCGTGGCGGCCGGACGGGCCCGTGCGACGACGAGGGCGACGGCGGTGGCGGCGAGCAGGACGAGGACCGCGAGGACGGTCACCACCCAGCGGGCAGCGTCCCAGCCGGAGCCGGTGAAGTGGCCGGTGACCCCGCCCGCGTAGAGGACGACGGCCACGGCGGCGGGCAGGACCGCGAGGCCCAGCGCCCTGCCGCGGACCCGGAGGACGGCGAGGGCCCGGGAGCGCGCGGCGCGCGCTCCCCACTCCTCGCCGACAACGGAACCGGTACCGGACACGCCGTACATCACCCCCTCCTGCCCTTGTCGGGACTGCCTGTGGCGGTGTTGCTCACTCCCCCACTGTGGCACCCGCCACCGACATCGCAATGCCGGTGGGCCAAGTGCCGGAACACCTTCGCCGCACCCTAGTTGGGGCTTCGGCGGACGTCATCCGGATGGCCCAGCCGTCACTCGAAGGTATGGCTTTGGGCAAAGGTGATGGATTTCGCGCGACCGTACGATCCACCGCACGGCCGCGCGAGAAATCGGCGGTCCCGTCAGGCCTCGGCGGCCTTGCGCGCGATGTCCGTGCGGTGCTGGGAGCCGTCAAGGCGGATACGGCCGACCGCCGCGTAGGCACGCTCGCGGGCCTGTGCCAGGTCCGTTCCGGTCGCGGTGACCGAAAGGACGCGGCCGCCCGCGCTGACGACCGCGTCGCCGTCCCGCTTCGTCCCGGCGTGCAGCACGTACGCGAGCGGGGCGTCCTTCGCTGCGACCTCGTCGAGGCCCTCGATCGGGTCGCCCGTGCGCGGGGTCTCCGGGTAGTTGTGCGAGGCGATGACCACGGTGACCGCGGCGTCGTCGCTCCAGCTCAGCGGGGCCTGGTCGTCCAGGGTGCCGTTGGCGGCGTTCAGCAGGACGCCGGCCAGCGGGGTGCGGAGCCGGGCCAGGACGACCTGGGTCTCGGGGTCGCCGAAGCGGGCGTTGAACTCGATGACCCGGACACCGCGGCCGGTGATCGCCAGACCCGCGTACAGCAGTCCGGAGAACGGCGTGCCGCGGCGGCGCAGCTCGTCGACCGTCGGCTGGAGGACGGACGCGAGGACCTCGTCGACCAGCTTCGGGTCGGCCCAGGGCAGCGGCGAGTAGGCGCCCATGCCGCCGGTGTTCGGGCCCTCGTCGTCGTCGAGCGCGCGCTTGAAGTCCTGCGCGGGCTGGAGCGGGAGGACGGTGGTGCCGTCGGTGATGGCGAAGAGGGAGACCTCGGGGCCGTCGAGGAACTCCTCGATGACCACCCGGTCGCACGCGAGCGCGTGGGCCCGTGCCTGCGCGAGGTCGTCGGTGACGACGACGCCCTTGCCGGCGGCGAGGCCGTCGTCCTTCACGACGTACGGAGCGCCGAAGGCGTCGAGCGCCTCGTCGATCTCCTCGGGGGTCGTGCAGACGTAGCTGCGGGCGGTGGGCACCCCGGCGCCGGCCATGACGTCCTTGGCGAACGCCTTGGAGCCCTCCAGCTCCGCCGCTTCCCGCGACGGGCCGAAGACGGGGATGCCGACCGCGCGGACGGCGTCGGCGACACCGGCGACGAGCGGAGCCTCCGGGCCGACGACGACCAGGCCGGCGCCGAGCTCGGTGGCGAGGCGCGCGACGGCGTCGCCGTCCAGCTGGTCGACGGGGTGCAGCTCGGCGACCTCCGCGATTCCGGCGTTGCCGGGCGCGCAGTGCAGAGCGGTGACGTCGGGATCGAGGGAGAGAGAGCGGCACAGGGCGTGTTCGCGGGCGCCGCCGCCGATGACGAGGACCTTCACGCCAGTCAGAGTAGCCCGACGACCGGGATGCCCCTTGTGCGGGCCACTGAACGAGACGCCCCTACTCGTTCGTGTATTCCTCCACAACCGTGGCTCCGAGCTCGCGCACGATCAGGTCGTGCCCGGAGAGGGCGGAGTCGACGAGGTCCGGATCGTCCTCCTCCGGCACGTCGTCCTCGGGCGCCACGGGCTGCGGCGCGGGCGGCGTGTACGCGGGCTCCTGGGCCTGCGGCGGGGCCTGCTGGAAGGAAGGGGGCGCGGCGGCCGACGCGGGCGCCGACTGCGTCTGCGGCTGTACGGGGGCGGGCGGCGGGGCCTGCTGGAAGGACGGCGCGGGAGCGGGGGCGGACGCCTGCGGGCGGCCGAAGCCCCCCGTTCCGCCCGATCCACCGAAGCCGGTCGCGGCGGGCGGCGGCGAGGCGCCGCCCGAGGGGTCGATGATCGCCTCGATCTTCCAGTTCACGTTGAACTGCTCGGCGAGGGCCTGCTTCAGGACGTCCTCGCTGCCGCTGCTCGCGAAGTTGTCGCGTGCTCCGGCGTTGAGGAAGCCGAGCTGGAGGGTCGTGCCGTCGAAGCCCGCGACCTGCGCGTTCTGGCTGAGCAGGATCCAGGTGAAGCGGCGCCGGTTCTTCACGGCGTCGAGGATCTGCGGCCACAGGTTCCGCACCTGGGCGGTGTCACCGCCGCCGCCCGAGGAGGCGGGAGCGGGCGCGGGGGCCTGCGGCGCGGACGGTGCGTGGACGGGGGCGGCCGGGGCCGGCGCGGCGGACGCGGAAGCACCGGGCCAGGCGCCGGGTGTGCCGCCGCCGGGGGTGGCGGCACCGGGCCAGGCACCGGGGCGGGGGGCGGCGGGCTGCGCGTGAACCGGCTCGGGCGCGGGTGCGGCCGCCGGGGCAGGTGCCGGTGCGGACTGCGGCGGAGCCTGTACGGGCATGGGTGCGGGGGCCGCGACGGGGGCCGGCGGGGGCGGGGCCATCGGCGTGTGGGCGTCGGGCCCGGGGACGTACCCCATGGCGGGCGCGGCCGCTCCGGGCGTGAAGACGGGCGCGGGCCCGGTCGCCGCACCGCGCTCCAGCCGGTCGAGGCGCGCCTGCACGGAGCGCTCGTCGTCGAAGGCGGCGGGCAGCAGCACGCGTGCGCAGATCAGCTCCAGCTGGAGCCGGGGCGAGGTGGCGCCCCGCATCTCGGTCAGACCGGTGTTGACCAGGTCGGCGGCCCGGCTCAGCTCGGCGGCGCCGAACACGGACGCCTGCGCCTGCATGCGCTCGATCACGTCGGTCGGGGCGTCGATGAGCCCCTTGTCGGCGGCGTCGGGCACTGCGGCCAGGATCACCAGGTCGCGCAGCCGCTCCAGGAGGTCGGCGACGAAGCGGCGCGGATCGTTGCCGCCCTCGATGACCGTGTCGACGACCTCGAACGCGGCGGCGCCGTCACCGGCGGCGAAGGCCTCCACCACCGCGTCGAGCAGCGAGCCGTCCGTGTAGCCGAGCAGGGAGGTGGCCATGGCGTACGTCACACCGTCGTCGGCGGCTCCGGCGAGGAGCTGGTCCATGACGGACATCGAGTCACGCACGGAACCGGCGCCGGCGCGCACGACGAGCGGCAGCACACCGTCGTCGACGGGGATGCCCTCGCGCCCGCAGACGTCGCGCAGGTACTCCCGCAGGGTGCCGGGCGGGACGAGCCGGAAGGGGTAGTGGTGGGTCCGGGACCGGATCGTCCCGATCACCTTCTCGGGCTCGGTCGTGGCGAAGATGAACTTGAGGTGCTCCGGCGGCTCCTCGACCACCTTCAGCAGGGCGTTGAAGCCCGCCGGGGTGACCATGTGGGCCTCGTCGATGATGTAGATCTTGTACCGGCTCGACGCGGGCCCGAAGAAGGCCTTCTCGCGCAGGTCACGGGCGTCGTCCACACCACCGTGCGAGGCGGCGTCGATCTCGATGACGTCGATCGACCCCGGCCCGTTCCGCGCGAGGTCACGGCAGGACTGGCACTCCCCGCAGGGCGTGGGCGTGGGCCCCTGCTCGCAGTTCAGACACCGCGCGAGGATGCGCGCACTGGTCGTCTTGCCACAGCCGCGGGGCCCGCTGAACAGGTACGCGTGATTGACCCGGTTGTTCCGCAGGGCCTGCTGCAACGGGTCGGTGACATGCTCCTGCCCGATGACCTCGGCGAAGGACTCGGGGCGATAGCGGCGGTAGAGCGCGAGAGACGACACATGTACGAGGTTATAGGCGCCCACCGACAACCCGGGAAAAACCGCCACCGGCAGCTGCCGCGACATGAGTGGGGGCGTGCGCGTACGGGGAACGCAAGCGCCCCCCACGCACCTGCCAGAGCCGACCTACCCTTGCTGCCTTCCGGCCCTGGGGGAGTTCAGTCAGATAGCACCGCGTGAGGGGCTTCGCCCAGAGTACCCGATGGCGAACCCCCCGAAGCCCCGCACCCCCCCGGCACCCACGGGAGCCCCTCCGGGGAGACCTCCCGGACCCGGCCGTGGAATGTCGCCGGGGATCCACGGGGGACGCCACGGGGGATGTCCCGGGAGATGTCACGCCAGATGTCGCCGGAGACGTCACCGGAGACGTCACCGGGCAGGTGCCCGAAGAGGCGGCGGGACAAGCGGCGGGACAGACGGCCGGACAGGCGGCTGGATAGACGGCCGGACAGGCGGCTGGACAGGCGGCCGGACAGGCGACCGGACACCTCGCAGGGCACCTCACCACCCCCCACCAGGATCGAGTTCGCGAGCACCCTCTTCGGTCATGTAATGTTCGCGGCGGAGGATTCGCCTAGAGGCCTAGGGCGCACGCTTGGAAAGCGTGTTGGGGGCAACCCCTCACGAGTTCGAATCTCGTATCCTCCGCCAGTGCCTCACCGGGCACGATGTCGAAGGCCCCGCTGCTTGCAGCGGGGCCTTCGACGTTGTCCGGGGCGGTCAGCCCCTGCGGCGGTCAGTCACCTTCCGTGCGGTCAGCCCTCCGTGATGGGGAGGCCGGCTTCGAGGAGATCGAAGGCGTACGCCGCCTCCGGGGCCACGATGGCCGCGATCCGGTCGTTGGGCTCCCCGGCGAGGGTGAGCTCCTGGATGCGCTGGAACAGCAGGCAGTGGGCGGCGCCGAGGAGTGCCGCGGCGGCCCGGGGGGCGACGGCCGGAGCCTGGGCGGGAGTGACGGCCGCCAAGGCCTCGGCGAGGGCCTCCTCGCGCAGGTCGTGGAGTTCGCGCAGACGGGCGCTCAGGGTGGGACTCTCGGCGATCATGCGGGCGAACTCCGGGCCGGCGAAGCCCGCGACGGGGTCGCACGCCTCGACCGCGGCGGCGAACTCACGGCGCAGTGCGGCGAGCGGCGACTCGCCCGCGGCCCGGTCGGCGACCGCGCGGGCCAGGGTCGCGGTGAACGCCTCGTGGTGGTCGAGGGCCAGGTCCTCCTTCCGCGGGAAGTAGTTGGTGACCGTCTTCTTGGCGACGCGGGCCGCCGTGGCGATCTCGGCGATGGTCGTCTGCTCGAAGCCCTGCTCCATGAAGAGGCGGGTGGCGTGGTCGGAGATCAGCTGCCTGGTCTCCTGCTTCTTGGACTCACGGAGTCCCATGCTCTCGGTACCCATGAGCGAATCTTACACGCGACGTAAAAATATCCTTGACGCACTCGCGCGGCCGTGCGTAAAGTTACGTCCGTCGCAAAAATCGCCTCGTAGAACCTACGGGGCGAAGAGCCAAAGGAAGAGGCCGCGTATGCGTATGCCGAAGCAGGATCTCGCCGCGTTCACCAGCGACCTCGGGCCGGCGTTCAGTACCGCTCTCACCGGCATCAGCGCCAAGCTCGGCGCCACCGCCCAGGAGACCGGGCCGGGATCGACGACCCGGCGACCCTCGCGCCCCCCGCGCCGCGAGCTGCCGCGTACCGGCCGCAGCGAGGCACGGAACCGGTTCCAGGCGCCGCGCCGCACGTACTGAGACCGGACGGTCCGGCTGCACGCCTGCCGGCTCGCCGATCTGCCGCCCTGCCCGCCCTGCCCGCCCTGCCGACCGATTGATCCGCCGATCTGCCGATCCGCTGATCCACTGATCCGCTGATCCGCTTCCTGAGGAGCCGCCGTGAACGTCTCTACCTCCACCCTCTCCCTCACCGTCGCCGACGTGGACGCCTCCCGGGAGTTCCTCACCACCCACCTCGGCTACCAGGTGGCCATGGCCGCCGACGGCTTCGCCTCGCTGACCCGCGAGGACACAGCCGTCGACATCGTGCTGCTGCGTCGGGGCACCGACGTCCTGCCGCCCGAGCAGCGCGACCAGCAGGCCGCGGGCCTGATCCTGGCGTTCACCGTCACCGACCTCGCGGCGGAAGAGGCCCGGCTGCGGGCCGAGGGCGCTCCCATCACGATGCCGCTGCGCGAAGAGCCCTGGGGAGAGCGGCTGTTCCAGCTGACCGACCCCAACGGCGTCGTGGTCCAGCTGGTCGAGTGGGTCACGCCCGCCGCCGATCCCAGCCCCGTGAAAGAGGAGGCACCCGGCGTGCGGGTGATCACCCCGTCCCCCGAGTCCGTCACCGTCTCCCCCAACGCCACGATGACCGGCCTCGCCGCGCCCAGCAGGGGCAGCGTCGAACTCAGCACCTGGACAGTGGAGATGGCCGCGGGGGCGACCGGGCCCGAGCACGCCATCAGCCGCGAACAGGTCTGGACGGTCACGAGCGGCACCCTGGAGGTCACCTGCGGGGGCCGCACCGAGAAGGTCGCGGCCGGCCGGACCGTGATCCTGCCGCCGGACCTGGTGCGCCGGATCCACGCGCCCGAGGCGGCGGAGGCGCTTGTCGCGATGCGGGCGGACGGGTGTGCGACGGTTCCGGGGACGGAGGGCACGCGGGTGCTGCCCTGGGCCGTGTGAGGGGCCGCGTGAGGGGCCTTCCCCTCCGTGAACGCCCGTGGGCCGGGACGCTTCGGC